>WJMC01000065.1 GCA_014728145.1 Candidatus Zixiibacteriota bacterium
GTCCCCCGATGGGTACATGACCAGCAAATCGAGAGGCATCTGAAACATCGGGTAATAATATGGATCCTGTTCCTGGACCTGTGTGATCTTGACAACCAGTTTGTCAGACTGTGAAGTCGAGTCGTAGTAATGAAACCATCCATATTCATAATGGGGATTACCGGGTTGATACAGCCACTGGTTGAAAAACCAACCCAGTGAGTTGCCGTGGACAGCCTCTGCGTGAGACCGGAAATCGTACGAATCAGCATCCCGGTAACGCAGATCAGGATCGGATTGGTAATTGCGCAGAATCTGGAAGAATGCGGAATCGCCGACCACATTGCGAAGCATGTGCAAGACCCGTGAGCCTTTATTGTAGGAAATTGTCCCGCTGAAAATATTGTCGTTGTCGACATCCTCGACATAGACCGAACCCGCGTTAAGGCATCCCTGGCCGGCGATATAATCGTGATAGTGATCTTCACCATACAAGTATTCATAATAAAGTGCTTCTGTATATGTAGCAAATCCCTCATTGAGCCAGATGTGATGAAAATCACGGCAGGTAATCAGGTTGCCCCACCAGTGATGAGCCATCTCGTGCAGGATGATCGTTTCATTGGCGATCGACGGCACCAAGGCCACCATCGTCTGGTTTTCCATACCCCACAGGTCGTAAATTGAATTGCCGTACTTTTCCTCGACAAATGGATACAAGCCGAACATATCCGATAGAATCTGGAGTTGTGGCACAGTATATGTCAGGTAATTATTGACCGCCTGCGGGTAGCCGTCAAAAGCGTAAACCACCACCGGCATGAACTGTCCCGGGGCGTACTCCCACTGCTGTTCATACAGGCTCTGGTAGGCGCATATAAAGTGGATAACGTAGGTCGCGATCGGGTAGCTTGTGCGCCAGTGAGTGGTCGCTGTACCATCGCCATTGTCACTGATCGACTGCAGAAGTCCGTTGCCGGAGGTCGTCATTGCGTCCGGATGAGTAACCATCATATCCACGCTGTCGACTTTGTCGTGCGGAAAATCCTTGCATGGAAACCAGTTTCTCGAACCATAAGGTTCGCTCTCGGTCTGGCATATCTGTGACGTGTAATACCCGGTGTAAGCCAGCCCGCCACCTGTACCCCAGGGAGTTTCGAGATATTGTGGTACACCGCTGTAAACTACTTCGATCACGAATTGATCGCTTGAATCCAATGCCTGTGGTGGATAGACCGTGAATAAATCGACGCTCTGCTGGTAGCTTACGGTTAGCCCGTTGACTTTGACCGAGCTGATATTGAAACCGGTATGAAACGTCAGGTCAACAAACGTCAGATCATCGACCAGCGCTCTACCGCCGATTTCAACAACGGCGTCAATCGATTCGGCGTCAAAGTCCAGCACGACATCGATTCCATAGTAATTAATATCGGTGTCGTACATATTTGCTGTCGGGTAGGGCAAACCGAAGTTTCCGGCCACTCGGCTGATCTTCCCGAGGCTGTCGAGATGAGCCGGTTTATGCTCGCACCCGTGGGACTGACGCCATCTGATCAGTTCATGGAATGCCTGATCATCGGTACGCCATTCAATCGAGTCATGCTCATGTGCAAAAGCGGTCGCAGACATTACTGCAGACGCCATCAATGCTAACAATATGAGTCCTATTCTATTCAAATCATCCTCCCTGATTATTGCCCCTGTTTACCATGGGCAGGGTGCCGGTCCGCCGGCGAAAGCGTAGTTGATAAGGTAGACCGCGTCAGAGACGTCGACCGATGAATCACAGTTGACATCGCCCAAATCGATCGGGTCTGGAGCTTCCCCGCCGGCAAACGAGTAATTGATCAGGAAGACAGCGTCGGAAACATCCACACTGCCGTCATGATTGCAATCTCCGCGGTCATATACCTGCCCGCCAGCGACTGTGAAAGTAAACGGCGTGCTCTGGTAACCACTGCCGATCTCGTCCTGGTTAAATGCCTCCACATGCCAGTACCAGACATCATTGGCCATCGGGGCGGACTGTTGCCAGGTCGTATCGCCGATATCTTCAACAGTGGTTACATTGGTGTTGAAATCCGCGCTGGTGGAATACTGCAATGTATAACTGCCACCGCTTCCCGCGGTTGAACTCCATACAAACAGAGGCCTGTTGTCGGATAATGTCTCGCCGTAGGAGGGAGCGATCATCGTCGGCCGATCGGGTTGCTGGCCTTCCAGCACCACGATTGTGAGGGGCACTGAATCGACATTCGGTGGATTATCGCTGTCAATCACTTCCAGGGAAAAAGTGAAGTCCGAGGCCCAGGTCGGAGTGCCCTCGATATACGCCACTGTGCTGTCATGCAGGGTGAGTCCATACGGGATCTGTCCGCTTGCTCGAGACCAGCTGTAATCCGGCACACCGCCGACAGTATAGTATTCAGCATAATAGGGCTGGCCGATATAGGCCGTATCGACTTGTTTCGGAACTATGATCGCCATGCCAAATGTCGAGTCGTATTCGACCGTACGCAGGATCTTTTCCTCAGGGTCGAGCAAGACAGAGGTCGGTTCGAACGGCAGGTTGAATTCCCATCCCTGGCCGCGCTGGTTGTTAAAGACTGTAATGGTCGTGTCATAACCGGAACCCAGAATCTGCACATCGACCGGCATCGGGAAAAGGTCGTATTCCTGTTCCTGGCGGATCAACAGGAAGAAATCATAACCGGCCTTATCGACGCTTTCTTCAGTCTGCCAGGAGTAGACATAGTCCGGGTTGCCCTCGTTATAGACCCAGTTATTGAAAAACCAGCTCATATCCTCGCCGTAGACTGCCGAACAGACTTGACGCAGGTCGCTGGTGTAGGCGACCGAGTATTTCAGGGAGGGGTGATTGAAATAGTTATCCATAGCGGTCAGAAAATCATCGTCACCCAGGATCTGGTGAAGCATATACACAAGCCAGGCTCCTTTGTCATAGACCGTGGTATGATCGAACATGTCGTCATTGACCAGGTCTTCGACATAGGGCGTGCCGGCATCGAGATGCTTCATTCCCTGCATATAGTTCTTGTATGCTTGTTCGCCGTAATGATAGCGTACATAGAGCGCTTCAGAATATGAAGCGAAACCTTCGTTGAGCCACATGTGGTGGAAATTGCCGCAGGTCACCAGGTCACCCGCCCATTGATGACCGAGCTCATGCGCGATCACCCATTCCGAGTTGAATCCGGGCGAAATCGAGGTCATAGTCTGGTGCTCCATGGCGCCACCCCAGCCGTAATGATTGTGTCCGTATTTTTCATCCACAAACGGGTACAGCGTAAAATATGATGACAGCGCTTCCAGCGAAGGAATCGTGTAATTACGCATATAATATAGAGAATAGTACTGGCTGTATTGTGAAATACCGGGATAGGAATAATTCATGATCGGCATGCTCTCCCCGGGAGCATACTGCCAGTTTTTTGAATACAGCGTGTAGTTTGTGCATCCCAGGGATACAAGATAGGTCGTGATCGGATATTTCTCATGCCAGTGCGTGGTTTTAGTGCCGTCGCCGTTGTTGACGGCGCTGACCAGAGTGCCGTTGGAGGCCACAACTTTTGTCGCCGGATGAGTTACAATCATGTCCAGTGAATCCGGTTTGTCATAGGGGAAATCCTTGCAGGGCCACCACAGCCGTGCGCCGAACGGTTCGCAGTTGGTATAGGCTACCTCGTTTCCACCATAATAGTAAAAACCCAGGCCGTGGTTTCCGTCGAAGCCGGGATGGCCACCGTAATAGACACGTAGAGTAAACTGCTGGCCCGCATTGAAACTCTGCCCCAGGTAGATATACAGCATATTCTCGCTGTGGTCGAAACTCACCGGGGATCCGTCGAGTTCGACGCTCGAGACCGATAATGTGCCATAATCTGTATCGAGATTGAAATCGACCATGTCCAATCCGTTTTCAAGCGCTTCGATTCGCGATTCGACATAACCGTTGACCTGGTCGCTTTCGAAATCGAGTTCAATATCGAGCTTATAGTATCGGACATCATACTTGTACTGGTTGCCGGTTGGAGTAGAGCCGTCGGCCATCAGGGAGAGCTTGTAGCCATCTATGGCTTTCTGCGACTTATGCATACAGCCATGAAGCTCATGACGATTCTCCAGCCACTGACGCCATTCTTCCGGGGTCGGTTCCGGTAGAGTCCCTTTAGTGGTCTGCAACAACTGCCCATAGGAGAGTGTGCTAAAAATCAGTAACAGCGCAATCAAAACTGTCGATAACCTGAAGCCTGGGTTCATGATCCTGCCTCCATACGACCACCGTTTCTCAAGCGGTGGTCTCTATTGATTCAATGATGTTTTTCCGTATTTTAGTATAATCTGCTCTATTCAATTCGATCAACTGAGCGTCCGGGTGTTTTTTAATTATATCAGCCTCCGGATGAGATCTATATATAATAGAAGCTAAAATCGTTGCATCTGTTTGCAATAAACTGCGCAATATTGATTTGAATTTGCTGGAAAGTAATTCCATTTTCCCGATCTCATCAATCAGAACATATGCGCTCTTGAAAAGGTTCATCCGGATAGTATCCAAAAACGAATCAAATTTTTCCAGGGCAACGCCATAACTGCCCACCCGGTAACGGGATTTGATGCTTTTTGAAGCCAAAAGACTCTCTCTGCCATCTAAAGAGACGAGCTTGAAGCCGATTCGTTTGTTTTCCTGGCGTATTTCCTCAGTATAAAAACCGGCAAAATTCAAGCCTGATTTGATCGCTATCTCTCGCAAAAGCGTAGTTTTTCCGCACCCCGGCGGACCGGTAAGTAAAATCAGCCTCGACATAACTTTCTACCGGGCTTCGAGGGCAATCCCGGCAACCGTTTATCTCGTTGAACAAGTTCAACATAGACAATTTAATATGAAGACGTAATTTGTCAAGAATTACCTCTCTCCAAATACGAGCCGGTCACTTTTTGGTGTGAATATTAGGATTGTTTTTATCGAGTATAAAGCGATCGCATAGAATATTTTAGCTCTGCTTGATCTAAGTCCCGCAGGGTAGTATAGAAATCCAGCCAGTTGTCGATAATATAAAAGCGTGTCACTCAAAGGGGTAGTTTAACAGCATGGATTTTACCAGCTTACTTGAAAAAGTCGGTTCTCTCGAGGACAAGCTTATTGATCTGGATGTCAAGCTCGAATCCAAGAACGCCGAACTGATCGAGATCGCCCGCGTGGGGGCGATGATCACCTCCATTCTGGAACTGGATAATATACTTTCCGCTATGATGGAAATATCTCTCAGGCTCCTGGAGGCTGAGGTCGGATGTATCCTGAGCTTCGACAAGGGCAGGGTCGAAACCAGGGTCTCATGGGGAATTGATAATTCGCTGGTACAGATGATCAAGCTCGAGGGCGACATGGATATCGCCCAGTGGACACGTGGCACGGGCGAGACCGTAATTATCAATGAGTTTCCTCCCGAAAATGAAATCCCGGCCCAGATTACCTCGGTCATTTCCGCCCCGCTTAACTGCCATGATGAAACCATCGGGGTGCTGGTGGCGGTCAATAAATCCTCGGAGGATGGTTTCGGCGATGATGATCGGGCCATACTGGAAACCCTGGTAAATTTCGCCAGCGTGGCGATCGAAAATTCCAAGCTTCTGCAGGAACGGATAGTCAAGCAGAAACTGGAGGATGAGCTCTCGCTGGCCAATGAAGTCCAGAAGGCCCTGTTGCCTTCGGGAGATTACAATATCGAGGGTGCCGCGGTTTCGCATATCTATTTCCCGGCCGGCCATGTCGGGGGAGATTATTACGATATTATACCGATAACCTCCCGGGAATTTGTGGTAATTGTCGGTGATGTCTCCAACAAGGGAGTTCCGGCCGCCCTGATGATGACCGCGGTTCGTTCTGTCGTCCGCCACGAGGTACGTTCCAATACCGATGTGGCTCTGATCATGAACAAGATCAACCAGACCCTCTGCCATGATGTGATGCGCCGTGACGGGATGTTTATCAGCCTGGTTTTAGCGCATTATGATATAGATAAAATGGAAATGAATATCTCTAATGCCGGCCATCTGCCGCCTTTGTTTTACAATCCCTGGAAAGGTGAAATTAAACAGCTCATGAAGGGCGGGGTGATACTGGGGCAATTTGAAGAATGCGAGTACGTTTCGGAAGTGGTCAAACTCGAAAAAAATGACAAGCTGTTGATGTTCACGGACGGGATCACAGAGACCGAGAATGTTGCCGGACAGATGTATGGCCGGGAGGGCCTTCTGGAATTCACTAAAAAGAACAAATGGCTCGACGACAGAAAGTTTCTCAACAAGCTCAAACAAACCATCGACGAGTTTTCCAAGACGGGTGCTGAAATCCAATTCGATGATATCACCAGCGTGATGGTGTCAGTCAAGTAAAAGGGTGGGAGATGGAAGATAAGATTGCAATCTGCATTCCCAATCGCCTGGAATGCCTTAGATGGTTATACCCTGTCTGTGAAGCAGTCTTGCGAGAACTGCCTTTTTCAGAAAATTACCGGCTTAAACTCATGGTCGCCATCTCAGAAGGCTTCACAAATGCTTATTTGCACGGTAATCAGCAGAAGCCGGAAGCTCGAATCGACCTATCCTTATATATAGGTAAAAATTCGCTCAAGATTTTGATTGAGGATAGCGCATTCCTGCCGATAAAAGATACTGTAAACCGGGACAAGGACATAGTTGACCCTCAGGCAGTCAATGGCAGGGGCATATACCTGATGAAGAAAATAGCTGACGAGGCTTACTATGAATATGATCCGGCCGGAATCAACAGGCTCGTTATTATAAGCAGCTACGAAAATAAACACGAGGATATAACTGTCTAAAAAGGGAGATAGATTATGGAAATCTCAGTCAAGGAGCAGGAACAGTATCTGACTTTCAACCTGAAGGGACGATTGGACCTGACCAGTTCGACCGAACTCAAGGAGAAAGTCAAGGAATTTTTGAACCAGGGAAAGAAGAACATACTTCTGAACCTGTCCAAAGTCGATTTCATCAACAGTTCCGGCCTGGGTACGCTGGTGTCGACTCTTAAAGAAGTTCGTATGGTCAAGGGTCGCATAGCCTTGTGTTGCCTGGCTCCGTATGTCCAGGAAATTTTCGAAATCACTCAGCTTTCACACATCTTTGACATTTACACGACCGAAGACGAAGCTCAGCAGGCAGTTAGCCAGTTCAAAATGGCAGGTACAACCTAAACGAGGTGCTTTTTATGGAAAAGATCGATCCGCATCAGCAAGAATTGTTGAGCCTTCTGGTAAGCGGTGATCCAGATCAGAAAGAAGAAGCCTGCCTGCAACTGCGCGAATACGATAACGACACGACCAGGGCGGCCCTCGTGGCGCTTTTGGAAGATCCCGACAAAGTTATTCGCGAGCTGGCCGCAGAGGGGCTTATCGCCTTGAAAGGCGAGCAGTCAGCCGTGTTTCTGGTCGATTATCTCGGCCACGAGGATATCTCGGTCCGCAATATGGCCGCTGAGACACTGGCCAAGATCGGCACTGACAGCGTCATTCCGCTGATCGGAAAAATTCCCGATCCGGATAAAGATGTGCGCAAGTTTGCTGTCGATGTGCTCGGGTTGATCGGCGATGAACGCGCGGTTGCTCCCGTTATCAAGGCTCTCGATGATAAAAATCCGAATGTCGTCTGTTCCGCGGCGGAAGCCCTGGGGGAAATTGGGGTGCCGTCCGCTGTCGATGATCTTGTGCGTATCCTCAATGAAAACGAGGATGCCCGTTTGCAGGCGGCTGAGGCGCTGGGAAAAATTGGTGACCAGACAGCTTTCGATGCCCTGGTCAAGGCCCTCAAAAGCGACGATCCGGTAATGGTCTTCAGCGCTATCGATGCCATGGGCAATCTCAAAACCCTGGAAGCCGCGCCGTACCTTAAAGATCTGATGGAAGGCGCAGATGACGCACTCAAAGAAGCAATTATTTCGGCTTTAATAAAATTGGCCAAGTCTACCGACCGCTCGGTATTGCAGGATCTGCCCGCGCGACATCTGCAGGAATGCCTGTTCAAAGCCCTCACGGGCGATAACAAATCCAATAAGATGTTTGCCCTGGAGGAACTGGAGCATTGGGACGGGCCCTCAGTGGTGGAAAAACTGCTGGCGGTCCTGGAAGATCCGGATGATGATGTGCGTGCCAAAGCCAAGGAAGTCCTGCGGACTTTCGCGGTATCGGCCTCAGATCGTATCTCCCACGCTCTCCAGACCGGCAGTCCGGAATATATAGTGAACCTTCTCGAAACTATAGCCGCCACCGGTAATTCACGATTCGTTCACGATGTCATCAAGCTGGCTCATAACGAAGATCAGACTATTCGTGAAGAGGTTGCCTACTCACTGGGCAAAATCGGTGACCGTGGGGTTCTGGATGTTCTCTTTAAGATGGCCGATGATGAAGTCGGTCATGTCCGCAGTGCCGCCCTCAAGTCGATCGGCTGGATCGGTGGTGAGGTGGATGTCGAGAAGCTTTTCAAGTGGCTCGACGATGAGTATCCGGATGTGCGCGAGGCTTGCCTGGGTGCGCTGGTTTTGATCGGCGGTCCCAAGGTCATCAAGCGCTTCCATGATGATCTCGACCACAAGAACCTCGAACGCCAGAAGATGGCCGCCTCCGCTCTCGGGTGGATCGGTGAGGAGGATGTCGTCGAACCGCTGGTGTCGATTCTCAATCATCCGGAGTGGGAAGTGCGCCGTTCCGCGGTTGAATCGCTGGGACGAATCAAGTGCGAGCGAGCCCTCGAACCGCTCAAGGTGGCACTCTACGATGATCATCCCCAGGTCCGCAAGGCCTCGATCGATGCCATCGTGGCACTGGAGGGAAGCAAAGCATCCGAATCACTGATAATGCTTCTCGATGATTCGGATATCTGGGTTCGTTTTCATGCTATCAATGTCATCAGCCAACTCGAGGACCAGTCCATTACCGAGAAGATACTGGCGCTGTTGAATGATGAAAACGATATCATCCGGGTGGCGGCCGCCAAGGCGCTTTCAAACCTCAAAGACAAGCATTCACTGCCGATGCTCAAGCAGGTCGTCAATGATCCCAACCGGGATGTGGCCGAAGCGGCGGCGGAAGCTGTCAATGTGCTGGAGGGGAGTGTCTGATGGCGCGCATACTTGTTGTCGATGATGAACTTCTGATCCGTGATTTGCTCTATGACTTCTTCTCGTCACGGGATCATCAGATCGTTCTGGCCGAAACGGCACGCAAGGCCCTGGATACGCTTAAATCAGAAGAAGTCGACCTGATTTTGACAGACCTGAAGATGCCTGATTTGGACGGTATGGAGTTTATCCGGCAGGCCCGTGATCTGAGCGAGGACACTCCGGTTATCATCATGACCGGATTCCCCTCCATCGATTCGGTTATCGAAGCTCTGCGAATGAAGGTGTCAGATTATATCACAAAACCCTTTAACATAAACAGGCTGTTTGAAACCATTCAAAGAGTATTGGAAGAAAAGACGGTTGTAGCCAAATAGGAGAAACCATGTCAACCGAAAAAGTGCTAGTAGTGGATGATGAGTTATTTGTGCGGGAACTTCTCGACGAATATTTTTCAAAGTTGAAGTTTTCCGTCGACGTCGCCGAATCAGGCGAGGCCGCGCTCGAACTCGTCAGTGAAAACCACTACCAGGTTGCGCTTGTGGATCTGAAGATGACCGGGCTGGATGGTCTGGCGACACTGAAGCGTATTCGTGAAATTGACGCCGAAGTCGTCCTGATCCTGATGACCGGTTATCCCACGGTTGAATCTTCGATTGACTCGATTCGGGCGGGAGTCTACGACTATATAGTCAAGCCGTTTCGCCTCAATGAGCTCAAGGACCTCGTGACCGGGGCTATCAAGGAGTACGAGGTGCGACGCGAGATGACCCGCATGAAACAGAAAATCGACATGCTGGAAGCCTACCTCCAGCAGGCCGACAATGACTTCCCGAGTAAGTTCGGGGAGTTTCAGAAACAAGCGCAGGATTCGGAAAAACACCACAAAAAAACGCAGACCGCCAAAATGTCGGTTCGCGGTAAAATGGCTTAAATGAATGAATGGGCACAGCATTGAGTACGGGTATGAGTAAGAAACAGATGAATGCGACGATGTTCGCAAAAGGGGTACACAAACAGATAATGATAGCAGAGGCCTTCTGTTATCAGGAGGTTGCCGTATGCTGACTTCCAATCCAACGCAGCCGACCCTTTCAAATGAGGACTTTCTGGCTGTTCGCGATTTCATATATGAGAAATCGGGTATCTGGTTCGGAGAGAACAAAAAGTATCTTATAGAGAACAGGCTGGCCAAGCGGATTTCGGAACTGGGAATCGCCACTTACAAGGATTATTTCTACCGCGTCAAGTATGATACTTCGCTGAAGGAATTCGATGTCCTGATGAACCTGGTGACGACCAATGAAACCTCGTTTTTCCGTAACCCGCCACAGCTGAAAGCCTTTTCTGAAGAAGTTCTGCCGATGATCATAAAGGAGAAAAAAGAATCTCCCGGCTCCATAAAGAGGCTGAAAATCTGGTCAGCGGGATGTTCTACCGGAGAAGAACCCTACACTCTGGGAATAATCGCCCTCGAGCGCATGCACAGCATGACCGGCTGGAATATCGAAATCATTGCCAACGATATCTCCCAGCAGGTGCTCTACGCGGCACGCAAGGGGCTCTATCAGGAATCGACACTGCGGACCACAGATCAGCGCCTGATTGACAAGTATTTTACAAAGGAAGGAAACTTCTACCGGGTAAAAGATGAGGTCAAGCGGCTGGTGAAATTTAATCACGTCAATCTCAACGATGCCCGCCAGGTCGGGTCATTCAATGATTGCGACGCGATTTTCTGCCGCAATGTCATGATATATTTCTCCGACGATATCAAGAGATCGCTGGTGAAGCAGTTTTATAAATCACTGCGCGCGGGTGGCTTTTTCTTTATCGGCCATTCCGAAAGCCTGCACGGGATCTCGAAGTCGTTTAAACTGGAATATCTCAAAAACGCCCTGGTCTACAAAAAGGAAGCGACTCGTGTCGAGACCACACAAAAAGTGACTAACAAGGTGGCAGATTCGCACACCCATACGGTCGATACGCTTTCCAAGATCAGGGAGCTTTTGAACAAGAAGTAAACAATCGGTAACCTTCAAGAAGGTGAATACATATGAAGCAGACTATCATGATCGTGGATGATTCACCGACGGTTTTGAAGTTTGTTAGTTACAGTCTGAAAAACTCCGGGTTTAAGGTTATAACTGCTTCCGATGGGATGGACGCTCTGGAAAAGATTTCCTCCATTCAGGAGCATGTCGATATGGTCATAACCGATTTGAACATGCCGAACATGGACGGTTATGAGCTGATCTCGACATTGAGGCAGAACGAGCGCTTCAACACCACACCGATTATCATCCTCTCCTCCGAAGAGGACGATGCCGACCGCCAGAAAGGGTCGGAGGCCGGTGCCAGCGCTTACCTGACAAAGCCGTTTAAATCATCCGTGCTGTTGTACGAAGTCAGTAAATTTTTGTCCTGACTGTGAAAAAAAGTGAAGTGTAATATACAAAGGAGGCCGATGTGCAAAATCTTAAGATTTTAGCCGTCGACGATTCACCCACAATGCGCCGTATTATCATAAACACGCTCAAACGGGCAGGGTTCAATGATATTGCCGAGGCCACAGACGGCAAGGACGCCCTTGCGAAAATGCAGGTGGAGGAATTCAATTTTGTCATTACTGACTGGAATATGCCGGAAATGGATGGTCTTACATTCGTGACAAACCTGCGTTCCAACAAGGAATATGAATCGTTGCCGGTGCTGATGGTTACTACCAGGTCAGTCAAGGATGATATCGTCGAAGCCATGAAAGCCGGGGTAAACAGCTACATCGTCAAGCCGTTTACGCCTGAAACCCTGAAAGAAAAGATAATGCAGGTCTTAGAGGCCAAGTAGCTTTTCGGGGAGGACAAAAAATGGAAAATACTAAGATACTGGTTACAAAGATACAGGACGAGATCAAGGAACTGACCGATTCAATCAACGATGTGGTTGGTACCTTCAAGAAGATGCAGGCGCCCCTGGCTGAATCACAGGCTAAAGTTCCCGAGGCTACTCAACAGCTCGAAAAGATTACCGAGCAGACCGAGAACGCAACCCAGCAGGTGATCGACCGCGTCGAGAGCATCTCGAATATCTCTGAGGATATCGTCAACGAAATCGGTGTGCTCCGCAAGGCGCTCCCGGCTACGTATTTCAAGAACCGGTCAAAAATCAGGGATACGATCGGAAATATCGAAGGCAAAGCCCAGCAAAACCTGGATGACGCCTTCTTGATCTTAAACGCCCTGCAGTTTCAGGATATCACTTCACAGCAGATCCACCAGGCCTCTGTCCTGATGGAGGAAGTAGAACAGAAACTGCAGAACCTGCTGTCGGTTTTCGACGGCAAAGAAGGAATTGAAAAAATCAAGTCGATAGTCCAGGACAAGGCCTTCGATCCGGAAGCCAATTTCGGGGATATGTCCGACACCCAGAATCATGTCGACTCACTGGTCGCTTCTCTTTCCGATAAGGACGAGAAGTAGGCCGATAAAATCGTTTTTTGATCTTGATATATTAAGGAGGTCCGATGTCAGGAGATGTGGCTGAATTAGAAGAAATGCAGGCCATTGTTGAGGAATTTCTGGTCGAATCTGAAGAGCTGATCTCCAATCTCGATTCCGATCTGGTCACGCTTGAGAAGGAACCTGAGAACCTGGATCTGTTGAATCAAATCTTTCGATCAGCACACACCATCAAGGGCACTTCCGGATTTCTCGGATTTAATGACCTGATGAGCCTCACCCATGCTATGGAAGATGTGCTCAACCGTCTGCGTAAAGGAGAACTCAAAATTAATCCAGCAATCATGGATGTCCTTCTGGATTCTGTGGATGTTTTGAAATCGATGCTGGAAGATATAAAGGAGAATCGTGAAACTTCAGCGGATTTCAAACCGCTGGTCGAAAAATTGAAAGCGGCTGATCGTGGCGAACTATCCGCCGAGGGCGAAACCGCCACCAAACCGAAACCGGAGCAAAACCAGGCTGATGCTGAAGACAAGCCGGAAGTGAAGAGCGAAAATACTGAAGCTCCTGCTGATGCCCAAAAAGCTCCGGTCGAAAAAACAGAGCAGAAGGAAACTGCGGCCAAACAGTCTGTGAAGAAAAAAGACTTGTTCGATAAAAAGAAATTCGAACAGACTATTCGCGTCGATGTTTCCCGCCTCGATAACCTGATGGATATGGTCGGGGAGCTGGTTTTGGGAAGAAACTCGCTGATGCAGCTTTCGACCACGATGAACCTTCATTACGAGGGTGACGAACTGACCACCACGCTCAACCAGACCGCAACCCAGGTGAGTTTCATCACTACCGAAGTGCAAATGGCGGTCATGAAGATGCGCATGCTTCCGATCGGCAATGTCTTCAACAAGTTTCCCCGCCTGGTGCGAGATCTTTCACGCGAAACGAATAAGAAGATCGACCTGCAGATTTCGGGTGAGGACACTGAGCTGGACAAAACCGTTATCGAAGAAATCGGTGATCCGCTGGTCCACCTGATCCGTAACTCCTGCGATCATGGCGTAGAAACACCGGATGAACGTGTCAAGGCCGGTAAGGATGAAAAGGGAACAGTCTGGCTCAAAGCCAGCCAGGAAGGTTCGAATATCATCATCGAAGTCGCCGATGACGGCCGGGGTATAGATCCTGAGAAGATCGCCAAAAAAGCGATCGAGCGCGGATTAACTAACGAGGATGATGTTAAACAGATGTCCAGCCGGGATATCATGCAGTTTATCTTCTCGCCCGGCTTTTCAACCGCTCAGAAAATCACCGATATCTCCGGAAGAGGTGTCGGGATGGACGTGGTCCGAACCAATATTGAAAAACTCGGAGGCATCATAGAAATCGATTCCGCTCCCAATCGTGGGACCAGCATCGAGGTGAAACTGCCCCTGACCCTGGCGATCATACAGGGCCTGATGGTGCGTTCCGGCGATGATATTTTGATCATCCCGCTGGCCTCGGTTCTGGAAACTGTCAAGACGGAACAAAGCGAAGTCTATTATGTCAATAAGCAGGAAGTGATCAAACTCCGCGACACGGTTCTTCCAATCGTCGATTTGAACGACGTACTGGGACTGCCCAATCCGCCCGGAAAGGATCGTAAACCATACGTGGTCGTTATCGGCCTGGCTGAAAGACGACTTGGTTTGATCGTCGATGACCTCCTGGGACAGGAAGAAGTGGTCATCAAAACTCTCGGCAACTATCTCGGCAACACCCCCGGAATTTCCGGCGGAACAATTCTCGGCGACGGACGTATTCGCCTGATCGTCGATATTTTAGGGCTCTTCAACCTGGCTAAGAGATAAGAAGGCTGGCGATGGGATTGCAGGAAAATATAATTAAGGTGCTGGTAGTTGACGACTCCGCTTTCATGCGCAAAGCGTTGTCGATGATGCTTGAGTCCGATCCCCAGATCAAGGTCATAGATACCGCCAGAAACGGGATCGAGGGAATTGAGAAAGTAGAAAAACTCAAACCCGATCTCGTTACCATGGATATCGAGATGCCGCAGATGGACGGCCTGACCGCCCTGCGCAAGATCATGAGCAGCAATCCACTGCCGGTCATGATGGTCAGTTCGTTGACGACCGATGGCGCAAATGCCACTCTCAATGCGCTCGATCTGGGCGCGGTCGACTTCATACCCAAGCAGTTGTCCTACGTCTCTCTCGATATCGTCAAAATCAAAGAACAGTTGATCCAGAAGATCAAAGCTATTCACGCGCGCAGAAGGACTCTACTGGCACGCCATGCCATGGCGCGCCGAAGGCCGGCGGTGGCAACACCTACTCGACCTCCGCAACCGATTGCACGTTCTTTGATGCGAAAAGATGTTTCAATAGTCGCGGTTGGTGTGTCAACCGGCGGACCACCCGCGCTTCAACAGGTTATCCCCAAACTGCCCAAGGGATTTCCGGTTGGGGTGTTGATCGTTCAGCACATGCCACCCAATTTCACGAAATCCCTGGCCGA
>WJMC01000066.1 GCA_014728145.1 Candidatus Zixiibacteriota bacterium
AATCAACCAGCAACTCCTGACACTGGGGCGACGTGGGCACTACAATCAGGAACCGGTAAATATCAACCTGATCGTTAAGCATGTGCTTGACCAGGTCTATGATAAGCCGGATAAGCTTAAAATCGAAACTGATCTGCAGGAAGACCTTCTTAATGTCATGGGGGGAAGATCACAGATTTTCAGAGTTATTTCTAATCTCGTCAATAACGCTCGCGATGCTATGCCTGAAGGCGGTTCGCTGAACATCAGGACAAAAAATATTTATGTCGATCAGTCAAGCGGTTACTACAACAAGGTCAAGACAGGTGAATATGTGTGCCTGACTATCAGTGATTCTGGACCCGGTATACCCGAAGAGATACAGAATAGAATCCTGGAACCGTTTTTCAGCACCAAGACTGCTGACAAGAAAAAAGGATCCGGGCTCGGGCTCAGCATTGTCCATGCTGTAATAGAAGACCATCATGGTTACCTGGACTGGAAAAGCAGTCCCGAGCAAGGCACCAGCTTCTATGTTTACCTGCCGATCACCAGGGACAAGATCCACAAGTCAGTTACCGAAAACCTCAGGGGAGGCACCGAAAGACTGCTGATTGTCGATGATGACAGGATTCAGCGTAATGTGGCCGCCAACCTGCTGGAAAAGCTCGGTTATAATGTCGCCACTGTCGCCAGTGGTAAAAAGGCCATTGAGTATGTCAAAAACTTCAGGCAGGACCTGATTATCCTCGATATGATTATGCCGGATGGCATGGATGGAACTGAGACTTACCGTAAGATCCTTGAAATCTACCCCGATCAACCAGCTCTGGTCATGACAGGTTACGCCGAAGCCGAAAGAGTCAAACTGGCGTTGTCCATGGGAGCTTCGAAAATATTGCGCAAACCTCTCACGCTCCAGGTACTCGGTCAGGCCGTCAGGGAAATTCTTGACAAGAATCCCAAGACTACTGCCAAAGTCTGAATCGGTATGAAGTACAGCGAAAATAATTCTTGACATTACCGCCGATACTTATACTTTATTATTGTATTACACTATCTCGTAATTTAATCGTGAGGTCTTCGCTAGTACCGTATTTGCTACTGCGTCGCAATATGCGATTTATGTCCAATCAATCCTGAACCCCAAATAAGGGAGGAGTTATGGTTTCACGTGGAGGCCTGTCCTTTTCTCGCCACGGAATCTACAGCCTGGTATTGACAGCAGTGGTGCTTTTTATCTCTCAAATGTTTTTCATGCCTCTTCAGGCACAGCCCTCGAGCAATATCAGGGTCATGATAGGAAATGCCGACTGGGTGCCCCTGGGAGATTCAGCCATCATCCCGGTTACGATCGAGCATAACCTGATGTTTCCCGAGCTGGTCGGTTTTGAACTCGATGTCGCCTACGAGGAAGCCCCTCTCGATTTCTCCGGCGCGATCGAAGGTGACCTGCTTACTGATTGTGGCTGGGAATACTTCGAATACCGCAAACTTGGCGACGGTTTAATCAGGCTGACAGCAATAGCGGACATTCTTAATTCCACCAATCCAACCTGTAACCTGATCCAGAATTCGGGCAATCTTGCTTACCTGGTGTTTCATGTGACCACAGACAATCAATGGGAATGTCACACCTCGCCGGTTAAATTTAAGTGGCTGGATTGTGCCAGCAATTCGTTTGTCAACGGTGGTGGCGACACGATTGTTTACTCTGACAGGGTATATTCTCACAACTGGCATTTCGGTGTATATGAGGAGATTCAACAGGATGATGAGTTTCCGACCTCTTTCGGCACACCGGATTCCTGCATGGGGCTGGGCGGTAATGTAACAATCCGGCTGGCCGATTTCGTCAACGGTTATGTCGATATACTCTGTAGCGATACCATTTCTAATCGAGGGGATCTTAACCTTAACCAGATTGCCAATGAAGTCGCTGACTGGGTTATTTATTCAGCATACTTTTTGCTGGGGCTGAATGCATTCACCCTCGATGTCGAGGCACAGACAGCCGCTAGCGATATCAATGCCGACGGTCTGACTTTGACGATGAGAGACTTTATTTACCAGTTGCGGATAATAATCGGCGATGTCCCCCCGATCCCCAAACGTTTTTCCGCGCCGGGCTCGGATACTGCCATTTTCATTCAGGATCTGTCCGCAAACACTGTTATTTTAAATTATCCTGACAGCCTGGCGGGGGCACATCTGGTTTTCAGCGGTGATGTTGATCCCGATCAGGATTATGCGGGACCAGATAATACTCCGATATCTGCCGAATTTCAATACGATACTACACGTGTGCTGATCGCCCCAGATTTTGCCACACCTCCTGAAGAATCGATGATTTCTTTTGGTGCGGGACAATTATTCAGCTATACCGGCGATGGTTATCTGCTCAGTGTCGATGTCGCTGATTATACCGATAAGTCGATACCTGTAAAGATTGAGTATGTCGGAATAGAGTATATCTGCGGCGATGTCAATGACGATCATGAAGTCGATGTCGGTGACATAGTCTACCTGATCGCCTATATCTTCAGCAACGCTTCGGAACCAAATCCTTATGAGAGTGGCGATGTCAATTGCGATATGACTATTAATCTTCTCGATGTCGTTTACCTCGTGTCCTACGTATTTCGCGACGGGCCGATTCCATGTGCTGATTGCCGTTAGAAATCAAAAACTATTACAACCGCCCGTATGAAACCGGGCGGTTTTTTTATGCCAATTGTGCTTGCAGTGTGAATTGCTATTAATTACCTTTTCGCTAAATTCAGTTAAATCTATGGAGCATGAATGAAACCAAAGATAAGATTTCTTGAAGAGAGTTTGATCGAGGAAATAATAAGTGAAGCTTATGCTATCTTGTGTGAACTTGGAATCGAAATTCACAACGAAGAAATTCTGAAAATGCTGGCCGACCACGGCGCGGATATCCGTCTGGACAATATGCGCGCGACTTTCACAGAAGATATCATCAACCAGGCATTGACTTCGGCACCCTCGTCTTTCAAGCTTTACGACGTTTTCGGTCAGGAAGCAGTCGACCTCTCCGATGGTCCGGTCAATTTCACACCCGGTTCAGCCGCGATCAACCTGCTCGATGATTCCCGTGCAGAAATTCGCAAGCCAGACACAGCCGACTATATTCGATTTTCGCGATTGATGAACCACATGGAAAATATCGCTTCCACCAGCACAGCTTTCATACCGGCTGATGTCGAGGCTAAAATATCCGACAGCTATCGTCTTTACCTGAGCCTGAAGTACTGCACCAAGCCGGTTGTGACCGGAGCATTTACAATCGATGCCTTTGAGGTCATGAAGGATCTGCAGGTTGCGGTACGGGGGAGTGCCGAGGATTTGGCGCTCAAACCGTTGACTGTGTTCTCATGCTGTCCAACCTCGCCCTTGAAATGGAGCGATGTCACTTCGCAGAACCTCGTCGACTGCGCGAATTTCAAAATTCCGGTCGAGTATATCGCCATGCCCCTGGCAGGTTTTATGGCACCGGTAACCTTGGTGGGAACGCTCGTCCAGCATACCGCCGAAACCCTCAGCGGATTGGTTATCAGTCAATTGACAAATCCCGGAACGCCCGTGCTGTATGGCGGTTCGCCGGCTATATTTGATATGAGATACGAAACAACACCGATGGGCGCTGTCGAAACTATGATGATCGACTGCGCTTACAATGAAATCGGTAAATATCTCGACCTGCCGACCCAGGCCTATATCGGGCTTTCCGACGCCAAGTTGCTGGATGCGCAGGCGGGATTGGAAACCGGACTGGGGATTTTCCTGGCCACCATGTCGGGTATATCCCAGGTCTCGGGACCAGGAATGCTGGATTTCGAGAGCTGTTTCAGTCTCGAAAAACTTGTGCTCGATAACCAGATAATATCGATGTCAAGTCGCCTTATGAAAGGTATTGAACCGAAGGATGATTTCCCGATCGTCCCGCGAATGGAAGAACTCCTCAGGGATAAACACCTGTTGATATCGTCTCATACGATGCAATACCTCGACCTGGAGCACTTGATGCCCTCAGAAGTGATCGACCGGGCAAACCGGATGCGGTATCGGGAAGAGGGCAGTCGTACTCTCGGCCAGCGGGCCAGGCAACAGATCGAAGAGTTTCTCAGGACGGAACAGGAAAACACTATCCCAGATGAAGTCTCTCAGGAACTTACCGCCCTGATGAAGAAAGAAGCTAAACAGCACGGCATGGATAAACTACCGGATTTACACTGATGCAAAATATTCTTGAGATCGAAGCACAGTCAATACTGCCCGGTTCAGAAGATGTTCTGCGGGCACAGGGTATTATGTCGAGCGGGGATGTCGACGACAGGATCATTGAACTTGTCGAACAGGCCGGGAAGATTTTCAACAGCTTGCGTCGACCGATGGGGATGTTTACGCGCATTTCAAGAGACGATTTCAGGGAAATCTACACAGGCTCCGGAAGAAACGATAATGAAACACCGGTCGCGGATATATTTCCAAACGCCGATCATCTATCGCTTTTCGCGGTCACTGTGGGGGTCGAAGTAAGCCTTGAAATTAACAGGTTGTTTGCCAAAAACGATTTTGCACTGGCCGCTATGCTGGATTCATTTGCCTCGGAAGCAGTGGAAAACTGCGCACAAATTATCCAGGATGAATACCATAGTAGCTTGATAGCAGGCAAAAAGGGTTCTGATGATTTAGTCTCGATGAGATACAGCCCGGGGTATTGCGGATGGCATATCAGCGGCCAGAAAAAGCTGTTTGAATACCTGCAACCGGGGAAGATCGGAATAACACTCAGTGATACATTTTTGATGCAACCATTGAAATCGATTTCCGGAGTCATCCTGACAGGCGATAAAAAGATCCATATTTACGAAGACAACTATCCCTGTTGCGAATCCTGCAAAAACAGAAGTTGTCTACAGAGAATAGAAAGACTAAAACAGAGCGCGTAGGGGAATAGATGCAGATATTTGAAGAAATCTCAAGCAGTTTACAGGCTGGCAATCACGATCAGGTTGCCAGTTTCACAAAACAGGCGATCGAACAAAAAATCGAGGCAAAGCAGATTCTCGACAACGGTTTGATAGCCGGAATGAACGTAGTGGGCGAGAAATTCAAGAAACACCAGATATTTCTGCCCCATGTCTTACTGGCGGCGAAAGCTATGTACGCGGGAATGGAGCTTTTAAAACCGCTTCTGATCGAGGAGGATGTTCCCACGATCGGCAAAGTTGTAATTGGGACTGTGAAAGGCGACCTGCATGATATCGGCAAGAACCTGGTCGGGATTATGCTCAAGGGGGCTGGATTTGAAGTAATCGATCTGGGCAATGATGTCACTCCCGAGGAATTCGTTGAAACAGCTACGGCCGAAAAGGCAGATGCTATCGGGATGTCAGCGCTTTTGACTACGACGATGACCGGAATGAAGGAGGTTATTGAACTTCTGAAGCAGAATAATATGCGCGATAAGATCAAAGTGATTATCGGCGGAGCCCCGATCAGCAGAGAGTTTGCCGAGGAAATCGGCGCTGATGCCTACGCTTATGACGGTCTTAACGCTGTCGAATCTCTCAAGAAGTTTATGGAAATCAATTAAATGAAATCATTTTTTCTGAAATTGAATTCTGTCCATGCGTTAGTCGCTGACGGCGCTATGGGTACCCAGCTGTTTGAACATGGCCTCGAGACCGGTGAGTGCCCGGAGAAATATAACCTGACCCATCCTGAAATCATCAAATCTGTGGCCCGTGCCTACTATCGAGCAGGAGCAGATATTATCCAGACCAACACATTCGGGGGCACGCCACTCAAGCTTGCAACCTATGGCTTAGATGACAAAACCGAGCAAATTAACAAACTGGCAGTCGAGCATGTACGCAGTCAGGTTGGAGAAGGCGCGTTTGTTTCCGGTTCATGCGGGCCAACCGGAAGGATATTGACACCGTACGGCGACACTGAACCCGAGAAAATTTACGACAGTTTCAAAAGGCAGACACGTGTCCTGATAGAATCAGGGGTGGATTTGATCTGCATTGAAACCATGACCGATGTAAGCGAAGCTGTGCTGGCTCTGAAGGCGGTACGGGACCAGAACCGGAAAATCCCTGTTGTCGCCACAATGACTTTTGACCCCACTCCTGATGGTTTCTTCACCATTATGGGGGTGACAATATCGGAAGCGGTTGAAAAGCTGACTGAAGCAGGCGCAGACTTAGTTGGCTCCAATTGTGGCAACGGGATTGAAAAGATGATCCAGGTCGCTCGAGAATTTATCTCACTAACCGACAAACCTGTTGTGATACAATCAAATGCAGGCCTGCCTCAGGTGCGTGACGGGGCAGTGATCTATCCTGAAACAGCGGAGTTTATGGCAGAAAAGGCTCGCGAAATGATAAAAATCGGCGTTAAAGTGATTGGTGGATGTTGCGGGACAAGTCCGGATCATATTAAGGCTTTTCGCCAGGTGGTCGATTCTATACAGGTGACAACTTAATAAAAGGGCAGGTGTGAAGATGTTCAGTATTTTAGGACGATTGATTGTTATCGGGGGCTCCGCTTTAATTATATACAGCTTGTTTTTACCGATCTATACTGACCAGATGCCGACAGAACCACAGGAGATGGGCGGAATAGTTATCACACCACCCCCGCTGGAATATGAGCTGTCTTTGTATAACCTCGGGAGCAAACTGGAGGAAGCTGGTGATTCTGTTCAGGATGCCCCTCAGATTTTAAACTATCTCTGGCTGGTTTTCGCGCTTTTAGCGCTCATCAATTTCTTACTGGCATTTAACAGACGACTGCCCAAAATCCTGCGAATTTTAATTGGAGTATTGCCACTGGTGTTGCTGGCGGCAGTTTTCTACCAGACCGGCACAAATCCGCAGATCACCACCGGTTTCAATGATCTTTACGAAAAGCTGTCCCAGGGATTCTTCCTGATTCTGGGGGGCTCGCTCGCAGTCCTGTTTGGATCTCTCCTGATAAAGCGTAAGCCCAAAAGAAGATATGTAACATAATAGTTCTTTCCCGCTCCAAAAACAGCTTGATATCTCCATTATTTGCTTTATAATAATCTCCAATTAATGATTTGCTAATTATTGTCAGAACATTATCATAATGCTAATGTTTTAAAAGTGAAGATGAGTATATTAGCAGGCAGTTAATCTATGGCTTTGACTTTTAATCCAATCCCGGCAGAATACCAGCGCGCTACCGATGATGAGCTGATAGCGCGAATAAAAGCAGCTAAAAAGAAGCTTGGCAAAAAACTGGTCATTTTGACTCATCATTACCAGCGCAAGGAGATTGTCGCCCTGGGCGATTATAAAGGCGATTCTTACGCGCTTTCAAAGATAGCCGCCGGGTTGGATGCAAAAATCATCGTTTTCTGTGGCGTTCATTTTATGGCGGAAGCGGCGGAAATCCTCAGCTCCGATGAGCAGACAGTTTACCTGCCAAATCCTCTGGCCGGTTGTCCGATGGCCGATATGGCCGAGATTGCCAATGTCTACAGGGCCTGGGATCAAATCCGAGATATCATACCGAATCGTAAAATCATCCCGATCGCCTATATGAACACCGCGGCCGACCTGAAGGCTTTCTGCGGTCGCAATAACGGCCTGGTATGTACCTCTTCAAACGCTCCTCAGGCCTTTAAGTGGGGTTATAATCATGGCGATATGGTCTTTTTCTACCCCGATCAGCATCTGGGAAGAAACACTGCCAACAAAATGGGGCTTTCAGAGGAGGAAGCGATTGTCTGGGACTTTCGCAAGAAAAAACTGGGCGGAAACAGCCCTGAACAGATCAAAAAAGCCAGGGCGATTCTCTGGAAAGGTTATTGCCATGTCCATACCACTTTCAAGCCGGATCATGTACGGATTATGCGTACCCGGTATCCCGATCTCAAGGTAGTGGTTCATCCCGAATGTCCCCAGGAGGTCGTCGCTCAAGCCGACGCACAGGGTTCCACAGCCTTTATCGTCAAGTATGTCGCCGACCAGCCCGCGGGCACACATATCGCGATCGGTACAGAGCTGAATTTGGTGGATCGACTGGTTCATGAGCATCCTGACAAGAACATCTTTGAACTTTCCGGACAGACCTGCGCTATGTGTGTCAATATGTACAGGACGACTCTGAACGACCTGGCCTGGTGTTTAGAGAATTATAAAGATGTTAATCCTGTCGAAGTCCCACTTGAAGTCCAGGATGATGCCCGTAAGGCACTGGCAAGAATGCTCGATATTGCAGGCTGACAATAAGATAAAGCGAAATTTTTTTTGTTCCTCTCTTGACATACCTCTCCATTATATGTATTATTAGTATAACTACCGTGATAATACTGTTCATGTCATTTCAGGAGGATCAAAATGTGTACCTGGAAGATAGCAGGTTTTGTGATTTTTATCCTCTCCTTCGGATTATGCATCTTTGTGTCAGCGGATAATC
>WJMC01000067.1 GCA_014728145.1 Candidatus Zixiibacteriota bacterium
ATGGTACGTATTTCTATGTCGACGAGTGGGACATGAGCCGCTACGAGTTCAATGGTGATAAGGATGGTACAGCCTCGTTCGATGAGGATGTGATGGGGTTGGAGTACGATGGGTCTTACCTGTGGATGCAAAACGATCAGAACCAGATCAAGTGCTACGATATCAGCGGATGGCCGTCTATAATCGAGATTCCGGAAAACAGCATCACTCCCCCCACACCGGATTGCCGGGGGCTGTTTTTTGACGGGCTATATTTCTGGACAGCAGAGAGCCTGGAAGGAGAACTGGGCAGGATCTTCAAGTTCGATTACGATGGAAATATTCTGCTGGAACTGTGGGAGCCGGCTTTTCGGGGCTGGGGAGTCTGCCTGGTCGAAGTTCCTACCCCGCCGTGTGTCCCGGAGAACCCATTTCCTCCGGACAGCGCGACAGATGTTTCAATCGAGACCGATCTGTCATGGCAGTGTTCAGACTACGATCCGGCTGAAGTTGGATTCAACCTGTATATGGGAGAGACGGAACCATTGACACTTATTGCCGAAGACCTGCATCAGAACAGTTTCAGTCCTGATTCCATGTTTAATCCGCAGACCGATTACATGTGGCAGGTGATAGCCCGCGACCAGGACAACGACACCACTGTCAGTCCGATCTGGACTTTCACCACAGAAAGTGTATTTATCTGCGGAGATGCTAATTCCGATGAGTTAGTGGATGTTTCCGACGCAGTGTTTATCATCAATTACGCCTTTGGGGGCGGTACAGCTCCTGATCCCCTGGAAACGGGAGATGCAAACTGCGATGACAGCGTGGATGTTTCCGACGCTGTGTATATCATCAGTTACGCATTCTCGGGCGGTAATCCTCCCTGCGACATCGATGGCGACGATGTCCCGGATTGTTAGTATTACCAGTGGTGTAAATCAGTCAGACAGTTAATCTAATCAGAAAATGCTTTTTTGATCGCAGATCCGAGTTCAGAGGCCTTATATGGTTTGGCGACCCTCCCGACGAAGCCGAATTTCTGGTAGTCGGCCATGACCGGGTCGGTGGAATACCCGCTCGACACAATCGCCCTGACACCGACATCGAGCTTGCGCAGGTCCTGCAGAATTTCCAGCCCGCCCCTGCCACCCGGGATAGTCAAATCCAGAATCACCAAATCAATCGGTTTATCATTCGCAATCGAATTTTCATAAACTTCCACCGCCTCGTTGCCGTCGCATGCTGTCAATACCTCGTAGCCCAGACGCACCAGCACCGCTCCTGCCAACTGGCGGATATTGGGTTCGTCATCGACAATCAAAACTCGTCCGCTCCCGGTAATGGGTTTTTCAGACTGCTTGAACTGACTGCTGATTGTTTTGTCAGTGGCAGGCAGGTAGATATGAAATTTCGTTCCCTTACCAGGTTCCGATTCGACCTCGATATGACCTTCATGCTGACGGATGATTGAATAGGTGCTGGCCAGTCCCAGGCCGCTGCCACCCGACTTGGTGGTAAAGAATGGATCGAAAACTTTCTTGAGTATCTCCGGTGGTATACCCGATCCCTGGTCTTGTACCGTTATATGGATATACTCACCTTTGGGTAGTGGCAGACTGCTTTCAGTCAAAAGAGTCAGGTTCTGTGCCCCGATACTGATCTTACCGCCTTCGGGCATCGCCTGCACGGCGTTGATCACGAGGTTGTTTATCACCTGGCTGAGCTGACCCTGGTCCACCTCGACTGCGCGCAGATCCTTGGCAAAATCATAATCGCATCTGACGCTGGCGCCGTGCAATGAAAACGCGACCGTATCGCGAATCAACTCAGTGATATCGGCGGTCATTTTTACCGGCGCACCACCTTTTGAGAATGTCAACAGCTGGCGGGTCAGATCCTTGGCCCGTTCGGTCGCTTTTTCGGCTTCATGAAGCGGTTTTGCCAATTCGGAATCCGGCTCGACCTCCATCTGCGCCAGAGAAATATTACCCAGTATCGCCACCAGGATATTGTTGAAATCATGCGCGATTCCTCCGGCCAGGACCCCGATCGATTCGAGCTTCTCGGCCTTGAAAAGCTCTTCCTCCATCCGCTTGCTGTCGGTGATATCCATGATCAATCCGACAATCCTCGTAACTTCACCGCGATCATTGCGTACTTTCGGAATCGCCTCTACTTTCAAATGCTTCATCCGTCCGGAAAAATCTCTCATGCGATATTCACACAGGAGCTGATCAGTTTTTCCACTAAAGAAATCCCGGTTCAGTTGTGCAACACTTTCGATATCATCTTTGTGTACCCTGGCTTTGATCCATTCCGGCAGATCTACGCCCTCAGGGATTTGATCGAGCGGATATCCAAGCAGGTTGGACATAGCGTGTCTCATAGTTCCTTTGTCGTCGGAATCGTTGGCTATATCGAATACATACGCACCGGTCGCCTTAATCGCCATGCTCAACCGTTCCTCGCTGTCCTTAAGCGCTTGCTCGGCCAGCCGGCTCTCTGTGATATCACGCAGAACGATCATTGCAAGAAACTCTTTGCCCTGAAGTACAGTGCCGGTCACTTCCACAATTTTATCTTTCCCCCCCACCGCCTGTAAGCTGATTTCGTAGGGAGCAATTTTTTCACCTTCAATCCGCTTCTTCATGTTTTCACGAATGATGTCACGGGATTCAGGGGCAACATAGGATAAATCGAGTGCGTTTTTGCCTATCAACTCATCCTTACCGACACCGAGCCATTCGGTCAGAATGCGGTTGGCGGAACATATTTTGGTTTCTTCATCGATGAGAATAATTCCATAGGGCGACAGCTCGAACAACGATCTGTAGCGCGCTTCGCTTTCCACCAGGGCTTCTTCGGTGCCAATCTGGGCGGTTATATCCATCACGATGCCCTGGAAATGGGTCACCTCGCCATCGATGTCTCTTCTGATCCATGTCAGGTCGCGAATCCATTTCATCTCATCCTGACGGGTGATGATTCGATAGGGACGATGGGTAAAACTGTAACGATTTGGCTGTGAACTGAAATCCATGACCTCATGCATAACCCGCTCGAGATCCTCGGGATGAATCAATTCGTCATAGGAAATCTCTTTTGAATAGAAATCTTCAGCTCTGTAACCCGTCAAATCGTAGATATTCGATGTAGAAAATTCAACCGGCCAGCCCTCGTCGTTTCTCCACAGCACGGCGACTACCGGACTTTTTCCGATGATCTTATGGGTTTCGGTCAGTTCGTGTTCGATCCGTTTCTGCTCAGTGATATCCTGAAGTGCGCCATACATCCGCACCGGCTTGCCGGAATCATCGTAATCAAGGCTGGCGCGTGAACGGACATAACGCAATTCACCATCAGCACGAATCAAGCGATATTCTACATCGTAAGGATGATCATGTTCGATCATGGCCTTGTTGTACTTATCAAATCTTTCGAGATCCTGGGGATGGATATGTTTGCGGACCAGCTCAAATGTTGGTTTTACCTGCCCCGGCTGGTAACCGAATAGTTTGTACTGCTGATCAGACCATTTTACTGTATCGTCTTCAAGATTACGGCTGAAACTTCCGACTACCGCTATTCGAGAGGCTTCTTTAAGCAGTCTTTGGTTGGATTTAATTCTTTCTTCGGCCTGCTTTCTTTCGGAGATATCCCGGGCTGTTGCCAGCCAGACTTTCCTGCCCCTGACTTCCACCAGGTTCAAGTTTATTTCTGCCGGGTAAATACTGCCGTCTTTTCGTCGATGGTTTACCTCAAAGCGTACATTGTCGCCGATCTTGAGTTGCTTCCAGAACAGCTTCTTGTCATCTCGCTCAAGGCTTTCAGCATCGATATCGGCAACCTTCATACTCATCAATTCTTTGCGTGAATAACCGGTATTTTCGCATGACTTATTGTTGACCATGACGAAATTACCATCTTCATCGTGCGCAAAGACAGCATCCGCGAGATTTTCGATCAATATCTGAAAACTTGATTCACTCTTTTGAAGGGCGGACAGCAGTTCTTTGTGTTCGGTCAAATCCTGGATGGAAATATATAGTAATTCCTCATCATCGGCATTCATTCGCACTGATCGAACTTCCGCCGTAAATGTCTCGCCGTTTTTTTTGCGGGCCTGCATGACCATCTCGAATTCGCTCGGACTGGAATCAATCAGATCATTTATCGTATCCTTATCGAGGGGAAGTACCAGATCCTGCGCTTTCAGTTTTGACCATTCCTCAGGTCTGTACCCAAACAACCTGCAGGCAGACTTATTGGCTTCGAGTATTGAGCCATCGGAGCGCTCGATCAGGATAGCATCCTTAGATGCTTCGAATAACTTGCGATAAACTAAATCTCTATTGATTTCGACAGGTCTTTTCATTTAGTCACGCCCCGCACAGGTTACATCTTTTTAGATTTCCGATCTTAAATTGCAATTTCAGTGATGATAGAAACTGATGGCTCTATTTTTCAATAATTAAAAGTGTATTCTCAGTCTTTATCGGAATATAACCAGTATACCTGAGAAAACCAACAGCGAATCTGTCGCTTTATTCGAGTATGCGAGGGTGAAAGAACTTACCCCAGAAGTGGAACAAGATAGTTTAAAATCACCATGGCGGCCAGTTTTGAGGTCCGGCCGTTGATATCCGTTTCAGGATTGACTTCTGTTATTTCGAGGATCCGCGAGCGCTTGTCGGAACCGGCCACACGCGCCATTTCACAGACTTCCTCGGCAGTCAGTCCAACCGGGTATGATGCGCTCACACCGGGAGCATCCATTGAACGGACAACATCCAGATCGAAACCCCAGAATATCGCCTCGGCCTCATGATCGGCCAGTATTCCGCTCATGAGCTTTTCAATGCCTTCTTTGCGCACCTCTTTAAGCGGATAATTTCGTACCCCCAGATCTCGCAGGAATTGACGGTACTGAGGAGAATTGACGATCTCCTTGTTACCCAGTTCGATAAAATTCTCTGGATTGATATATTTCTGCTCAAGCAATTGACGATACGGAGTCCCGCTGTTCGGTCGCTCGGATTCGCGCACATCGTAGTGACTGTCGATATTGAACGCCAAAATATCATCGTACGATTCAGCCAGGGCCCGGCAATCGGGATAGGAGATATCGTTGCCCCCACCCAAAATCACAATGCGCTTGGAATCGGATAACACTTTCCGCACGATTTCAAGCAGGTTGTGGTGGATGTTTTCAAGTGAACACTCGGTTACGCAGTCGCCCAGGTCGAAAAGACGCCTGCCGTGTAATTCCGCCGGCAGGGGAAACCTGTAGAGCGCCTGGCGGATTTCAGCCGGGGCTTTCTCAGCACCCGGACGACCCTTGTTGCGCTTTACTCCGATATCCTGCGGACACCCCAAAATTACCAGATCGGCCTCAGCGTAATTGTCCGGGTCGTGCTGAACATATTCGCCCAGACGCGGATCGTTGGGATCATCGTGGCTGTAAAACAAGTATTGACCCGGGCGACGTGTAGCTTCAAAAATATCTATTGATTTGAGGTCAGTCATGCAGGATCAACTCTCGAGCGCCGATATTATCGTTTTGCAGAACGCGGGAAGATCGCCGGGATGACGCGAGGTAATCAGGTTACCGTCCACCACAACCTCATCGTCTCTGAAATCGGCACCGGCATTTACCAGATCGTCCTTGATCGAGAAAAAACCGGTCACTGATCTGCCATCGATAATTCTGGCCGATGCCAGCATCCATCCACCATGGCAGATCGTGGCAATTGGTTTTCCACCGTCGTTCATCTTCTTGACAAAAGCGACCATATCCGGGTTACGGCGCATTAAATCGGGTGAATATCCGCCCGGTATAATCAGAGCATGGAAATCATTGGCAGAGGCCTGATCGATAGTCATGTCGGCATCTGCAGAGGTGCCTCTTTTCCCCTTGTAGCTGTGCTTTTCGGGCGCGACTGAGGAAACATCCGCTTCAGCTTCTTTCATCCGCAGATAGGGGTACCAGAATTCCACATCCTCGTACATATTTTCTAAAAATACAGCAACTTTTTTACCTTTTAAAGACATCTCAGCCTCCTTTGCTTCCGATGTCAAAGAAAGAATATTACACTTTCATCGAGATCGTCTCAGCCTTGAGGCTGATGTCGACACCGGCCAGAGCTTTTGAGACCGGGCAGTTCTTTTTGGCCTTCTCAGCCAGGTTCAGAAACTTATCGTCCTCGATATCGACCAAATCGACAGTGGTATGGAGGCTGACCGATTCAATCTTGAACCCCTCGCCTTCCTTGACCAGCTTGACCTTGGCATCGGTCTCGATCTTGCTCGGATTATGACCGGCTTCGTTTAATATCTTGGCAAAGGCCATCGAGAAACACCCGGCATGAGCCGCACCTATCAGTTCCTCCGGATTCGTTCCGATACCGTCCTCGAATCGGGATCCGACCGAATAGGATCCGACATAAGCACCGCTCCCGAGTTTCATCTTACCTTTACCGTCCTTGAGACCGCCTTCCCATACTACTTCCGCTTTGCGTTCTATCATGACTTCCATCCTTTCAAATTAGATATTCAGGATTAACGTTCTTATATCAACTCAACATTCCGTTTATAATCAGGTCGACCGCGTCATCTTCGTTTAAGCCACGCGCCATCAGCGTTTCGAGCTGTTTGTTGTCGACACTGCCGATAGCCGCCTCGTGGGTGACATGGGCGCGGGGATGTTTGACCTCGACGATCGGGATGGCTGTGGCGACACCCTGATCCTGGATGATCTCCTTGCAGTCGACATGACCACGGGCGTATTCGGCTTCGGCCACCAGTGTATTGTGCACCTCGGCCCGGGCAGTATCCCTGACCGCTATCTTGGAGGTCAGCACGCCTCGGGCATGATGACC
>WJMC01000068.1 GCA_014728145.1 Candidatus Zixiibacteriota bacterium
GTGGCCGAATTCATGCCAAAGTAACCTGCCAGCATGGAAAGAAACGCACCTGAAATAAATGCCACAGCAGTTTGCCATGAAACGAATACTGCCAGAAGGATAACCACCACGATGATAAATATCAACAGGATGGAGTATTCCCTCTGCAAAAATACCATGGCGCCCTTGTGAATCGTATCCGCCAGATCTTTGAGCTTATCGCTTCCAGCCGGCTGAGATTTGATCCAGAACGTCAGGATTAACGCGAAAAGCAGCCCACCCAATCCGAAAGCTGCGGCAATGATGCCTAACATGTCCATAGTGTGTAACCCTTTCGTGTGATCCGATTAACCTTAATTTAAACCGGCCCAATCGCTTGAGCCGGCCTTCCCAGATTTATTATATCCCTTTTTATGATTTCTCGGCTACCTTACAGGATCAGCCCTGGTCACCTCTATCTTTGGCAGAGTGGTATACCTGTTGCCCATCCTGACGATCCTGTGGGTCTGATTCTTAGAGTTTTCAGTCGTGTCATTCTTTAACGGGAGGTTTCGTGACAATATTATCAGCGGGAAGGGTTCGTTCGGAAACGGATCAGGATCCGGCTCGATTGTCACATAGACGGAAGTGGAATCTCCCACGACTCCAACCAGATCAAACGGATAATCAATACCTTCGAAGCCTTCAGGCTTGTTCTGCAGAAAATCTTCACCCGGCACAAGTGGCGCATATTGGTCTTCAATATAAGGATTACTCAGGTCTCGGTAATTTGGATTCTTGAATTTTCCAAGCGAAAGCGGTCTCGGCCAGGGATCCTTATAGACCCAGCCTTCGTAAAAGAAATTGTCTTCCAGTTCGAATGGCTTGAGGTCAATCAACCCGATTTCAAGATTTTCGTACAAAAAGCTTCCGGTTTCCATAAAGACAAACCACAGACCGGAAATCTCTTGAGTATTCAAATCATGGTCAGTAATGGTTGCCAGCGTATAATAACCGGTGGCGGTGTTCAACCCATTCTGGAACTCCATTTCGTTGACCACAAATTTGGGATTCAAATAAGTTCGCAAAAGAGCGTTGCGAGCCATAGCGGGGTCATCATCGGGATATGGTTCAAAAGTTATAATCAGGATATCATAGTCAGCGCTGGTCTTGCCCTCCGGAAGATTGAATACATCCGAGCGGGCTTCACCGGTTTCAGTCATGAACTGGTACGCGGTTTTATTCCAGAAGAATTTTCCCAGGCTGGTAGTATCGAGCCAGATTTCTTCTCGATCAACTGAATCGATAGTAGCCACCCAGAATTCATAAATCACTGAGTCTTCGGCAGTTAAGGTGGGCAAATCGATAGGGGTCAGCTTAAGGGCGCTTTTTTCTTCAATTCCCAGCCCAGTATAATCAAAATCGTCCTCTGAACATCCTGTAAACAACAGCACAGATGATAAAAGAAACAGTGCTGAAAGTGATAACAGCAATTTTTTGCTCATGAAAAATTCCTCCCGTATCCATCAAAAGTTAAAGTGCAATAATAAGTTCAAGTTATAGATGTGTCAAGTGAAAAAATGTTCAAACTTTTATCATAATTAACGTTCGATAACATATATTTTTACATGCACTGGAGACCAATTTATTAAAGCCAGCCCCCTTCCCTAACCGATATATAATATAACAATTTAGAGTTGTACTATACCCCATTTTACATCATGGAGGGCAGTTCATGGCTGAATGCTCAAGCTGTGGCAAGGTAATAGATTCAGGTAAATCGCTTTGTCCGCAATGTCAGGCCAAACTAAAATCAGAAGATACTGACAAGAAACTGGAACCGGCAACCGACATCGATCCCTCCGACGACAAACTCGAGGTCGAGGATGAGTTAATTAAAGTAGAGTCCTCTCCGTATGATGATTTCATCATGGATATGACCGAAGACAAACAACCTGCGCCGGATGACGAGCCTTTCGAGAAAAAGAATCTGGCCGATGAGCTGGATACGGAGGTTAGAATGACCGACGATTATTCGCAGAACAGATCAGATGATAAAAAGCCGGACAATAAAACGGCCAAACAGGATAAGCATGTTACCAAGGAAGCCATCAGCTTGTCTGAAAGGGAACAGCTTCTCTCTTCGCTTCAGTCCAAGATTCCCAATATAATAAAACAAAAGCACATGGGGCCTGAGAACAGCTATGAGGAACACCCCGCGCCTAAAAAGCCCGTGCCATCCAAGCCGAAAGCGAAACAATCACAGCTGTCTCAGAAAAAAACTGACCAGCCGCCGACACGCCCGAAAAGCCAGCCGTCCTCTCCAGCATCTGCTCCTGAGCGTCAGGGCGGATCCGGCAAGGTCTACGTCAAGGGCAGTCGTGCCTGGTTCGAAAACAACGTCAAACTGCGCCCCGGTGCGAGGTTAAGCTATAACGGCAGAAATTATACACTCCTTCCAAAACCTTTCGACCGCAAACCTTACATATTTGCAGCAGTCGCAATGCTGGTAATAATCGTCCTTGGGACCCTGGTGCTTCCGGGTATGTTCTCATCCGGTGGACCTGCGAAAGTCGTCGGTGTACTGGTGAATTCAGATACTAAAACTATCGTGCCAAATGCTCAGGTAATTATTAACGAGCTCAGCCGTAAAGTTTACAGCGATGAAAACGGGATGTTCATCTTCGACCAGGTACCTGAAGGGGATTGGTCCATATCAGCTTCTAAAATGCAATTCAGAACGGCGGCCCTGAGCTTCTCTCACAAGACTACACCAAGCCTTCTGACCATGCGTATGGATCCCTCGATCACGACCGCTGAAATCGAAGAAGCTGAGCAAAAGGCAGAAGAAGAGAAAAGGAAAAGCAAGACACCTCAACGCACTTATGGCAATCTGAAAGTTGTTTCCAATGTGCCGGACGCGCGCGTGATTATCGACAATAAGGTCATGGGAAACGCGGACAAGACCTATTCGAGGTTGTACACAGGCAAGCATAAGCTGGTAGTAACAAAGGAAGGATTCAGGGAATATTCCGGCACATTCAGTGTCAGGAAGAACAAAACCACCAAGGTAGATGTAAACTTGCAGGAGATCGACCTGGCTTATGACCCCTCGGAGATAAGCTACTCCGAATACCTTTCGATGGCCGATGATCTGGCAGAAAAAGGCGAATGGCAGGAGGCATCCGGCAACTACACGCTGGCACTGGCGAAAAATGAAGATGGCACGACCTATTACAAGCGCGCCAAAGCATTCATGAAATTAAATCGAAAATCTCAGGCCAGGGCTGACCTGTTCAAGGCCGCCAGCTTTTTCGTTGTGGAGAATGACCTGAGCCAGGCTATGGCCTGTTATAACGATGTTCTCGATATGGAACCTGAAAATGCCCGGGCCCTTCGTAACCGCGGATTCGTTTACCTGCGCAGAAACGACCACAAGGCGGCACTCAAAGATCTCGAACGCGCCAAGGACATCGATGATGATTCCTTTGAAAGCATGATCGCGCTGGGCGAGGCTTTCTATATCATGGGTAATTACAAGGAATCTCTTAAGTATCTCAAGAAAGCCCGCAAAAAAGATGAAAACAGTGCCCGCGCCTTTGCGCTCTCGGCTCTGGCTTCAATGGCGCGTGGAAAAGAAAAAGACGCTCGTAAATACTTATTCGGATTCGAACAACGCGCGGGGGTGTCAGAGCTAAACGAATTCAACAGCTATCCGGAATGGAAACGACTCAAGAAATTAGCTCAGGAAGAAGACTGAAATAATTGTAAAGAATGAATATAAAAGGCTTCCTCAGGAAGCCTTTTTTACTGCCAGTTTATTGATCTAAATTTTTCCGTCAGTCCACCTGATCAACTTTCGATTCGGCATTTCCTGTCACTCGAATCTCGATATGATTCAGTTTATCGACAAGGTATTTTAAGGTTTCGATTATATCCTGCTGGTTGTTTTCGAGAATCCGGTGCTCGGTCTTCAGGCTCACCATTTCATCTTTGATATCTTCCAGCGATTTTTGTAATTCGCTCATACGTTTACGGACATACCCGAGATCTTCTTCGACAATAGTACCGACCGCGTCGACACCATCCAGAATCTCCCGCTGGACGTCGGTTTTCTTGTCATTTTTTTTCAGCATCAATGCCCCCTCTGTGCTGATTTCATGGCCAGGCTTTCGAAAGCCCATGAGGCTATTTTTCGGGTCTCGGAGAATCTATAATTGTTTGACGGAGTGCCGAGCACGACCGTTGTGATATCTGCCTTGTGATCATCTTTCATCTTAACCGCCAGGCAAAAACCGGATGCCGAAATATAACCGGTCTTACCCCCGACAACCTCCCAGCTCGATTTCAAGAGTCGATTGGTGTTATTTACACGGTGGAGCAGTTTATGATTCAATGAACGGAATTCATACTTTCGGCATGATAACGCGGCGCGAATAATCGGGTATCTCAGAGCATAATTCAACAGCCGGGCGCAGTCAGACGCGGTGGAGATATTCCTGCTGTAAATACCCGAGGGATCAACCACTCTGGTGGAATCGAGCCCGAGAGTTTTAGCAGTCTTATTCATCAGTTTCACAAACTCTTTATAAGGCATATCGCCGGAGCGTGCCAGAGCCCGAATAGCGCGGTTGTCGGATGCTATCAGGGCGGCGTAAAACAGGTCCTTGGCCAGGAATTTCTCACCGACCTTCAACCTCGATGATGATGATGTGCGGGCGTCCCAGCGGGAAATCTTGATTTTACTGGTCAAATCGAACTCTGTTTCGACCAGCACAAGAGCAGCCAGCAGTTTTGTAATCGAAGCGATCGGGCGTTTGACATCAGCTTTCTTCTGGTAGAGAATCTGGTTGGTCCTGTTATCGACAACTATTGCCGAATAGGCTTTGAGGCGGGGAGGTTTCGGCAGTACCAGGTCGCTTTCGTAATACTTTTCCGGAGGCAGTGAGAACATAATCCGCGACGAGTCGGTCAGGGTATTATACCTGACCGGAACACTTCCGGAACCTTCCATGAAGCTGATTCCGATATAAGCAACTACGCATACCAGTAGAAACAGCGCGAATTTACTCTTCATCTTTTTTCCCCAGCCTGTCTTCCAGAACTTCCAGCATCATCCTGGCGTTTTTAACAGCCTGCCCGTGATGGCAATTATTGAAAAACAGGTATACTCTTCTGGCCGTACGGGTATCGTACTCAATCTTTTTGGCCCAGTCCAGAAGTTCGGTATCGCTGTACAGATAGTCATAGCGCTCTCCACCGCCTTCCCACCACATACGACGGTTACGGCCGTGGAATCGCACATAACCCATATCATTCGTAACGAATATCTCCGGATCCAGGAGTTTGGGAATTCGGGGCTCGTCGACGGAACAGTATGTAATATCGTACTTTTCGAAGAACTCGAAGACCTGCTCACGAACCCAGGAAGCGTGTCGAAACTCGACAATTATACGTTCCTTTGTAAAAAGGTCATAGACCCTTCTCAGATAGGTAAGATTCTGGTCATTGAATTTAAATGAGAACGGAAACTGAAACAGTATACCGCACAGTTTCTGGCTTTCTTTCAAAGGTTTAAGAGAATTAATGTATTTCTGAGCGATTTCCATGATATCTTTGCGTTCATGGGTAAAGCTTTTATGCGCCTTCACGAAAAATTCGAAATCCTTTGGCACTTTACTGACCATGTTTTCATAGACTTTGGGATGCGGGATGCTGTAATATGATGAATTGATTTCGACCGTATTGAAATGCTCTTTGTAAAAATCGAGCATTTTGCCCCTGGGAAGGTCGGCGGGATAGAAATTACCGATCCAGTCCAGAAACGAATAGCCGGAAGTTCCGACCCTGATAACCGTATTTCCACGAATCAGCATAATTATTCTCCGTTCACCCTATATGTTTAATCGGAACTATAACTCATTTCTTTGCGATTTTATGCTGAAATCTGACCAGCCCGCATTTAGGGCAAACCCATTTTCTCTGTTTATGATAGCTCCGTTTTTCTTCCTTCATCGGACTCTTACACCGCTTGCAGATCATTTTACCAGACCCAGAAAATCTGACATGAGAAATTCCATCCGTCCGATTAACAGCGTGACCCTCGACATAACGGTGTAACCGAATGTGGCACCGAAAAATACCATCAAAAAATATGTGCCCACCCGTGCCACCCCTCCAAACAGACCGCTTTTTTCACGAGAGAAGTAAAAGTATGCCAGAGAAGAGATTACACCGACCAACATGACGACAGCTCCAATCGAGTTCAGGGGCAACATGGAAGCCGACATTTGCTTTAAGATGCGGGCCTGTAACATGGCAGGAATCGACACCCCCGCCCCGGCTCCAATAAGTACAGCCAGTGGGATCCTGGCCAGCCATCCGCTCTTACGCGACAGCCTGGAAAACATCATGATGCCCAAGATTGCCGGTATCAGACTCAGCATTCTGCCATCGTAAAACAGGGGATTGACCACTTTTGAGAGGATCGTTTCCTCTACCAGTATGACCAGGTAATAGCCGACCGAAATTCCGACAAGGATATGCTCTGCGGCCCGATAGATTGGATTCTCACGATACAGGAAAGAAAAAATTGCCAGCGTGAAAACCGCGGCCACGAGTGTTTCCGGGCTCATCTTTTCCTCCTCATGTAAGCCGCCAAATTCGCTCCCAGGACCAGTACAATAATCAGGATATGTGCTGACGATTGCGTGAACAGTCGCCTTTGAGCGGCTCCCTGACGTCCCAGCAGTTTTTCATACTCGGCCGCCCCTTTTACGCCGGCGACCGGGCCGATCAACTGACCGCTGTTGAAATATGGTTTGAAGGCGGTTACCATGACGGCCGCGCAGGCCACTCCGATCTCGACACCGTAACGGGCATTGGCGTACTCGGCCCAGTGAATCGGAAGCGAACCATCGGATACCGATATCACCAGTCCGGCATTATCATAGTTTTCAAGACCGCTGAATAACGGGTATTCCTGCCATTGCTTCTTAAGATAATCTTCTGGAAAAACCCTGGCGATCGACTCTCCCATACCGAGGATTGCAGAGATGTACTGGGGCCGAAAGCCGAGATAGATGTAATCGATGCCGTATTTCTTGCCGTGTTTTTCAGCTATATCCGAAATCGTAGTAAACCCAAGCGCAGTGCCCTCGGAAAACAGCGCCAGCCCGATGACTTTTATATTGCGCTCAAAGAGGTGATTTAAAATTGCAACTGCCAAAGGACGCATCTCCGGAAATGATGACGCCTCAAAATCGAATGAGACCATGACATACTCACTCTCCTCAATCATCTCAATTTTATCATAGACCGCGAGGGTGTCCTTTTCGACATTTACCGGGAGGGTGACATTGAACAGCATCGGGATCGCAATGGCCAGTCCCATCAGCAAAAAGATAATTCTGCGGTCAAGTCTGCTCAGATCCATATCAGGCTCCTTTGCCTCCCAGGTACGATCTTTCGATTCCCAGAATCACCCGCAGGGCGGTTGTGATCGATCCCAGCCCGATCCCGATCAGGATGCCCCGTTTGGCGGCTACGGATGGATGATCGATGATCCATTCAGCAGTTCCGGGAATAATGTCAGAGATCATGTGTCCCAATGGAATCCGCCCCATCATAACGATCAGGGCTGTAATCAACAGTACACTGGCTTCGCGATTCCTGAACCTGAAACCGCGGTAGGCGGCCGAAGCAACATAGAATGCCAATAACGCAAACATAGTCGACTGCATCGGCACCTGGATATTCATAAATATCCACAAGAAAGGTGTGCCCCAGTCGGTTCCATAAGCAAATCCCAAAAATGCCATCACCACGATCCCGAGGATAGTGAGGATGCTGTATGGCCAGTCGGTTCTCTTTTTGATCAATTTTTCGGAATGTATTTTAGCGAGGCTGACAACCCCCACCAGGAGAGTAAACACGAAGATGATCTGCATCCAGTCGAGTATTTCCTTGTAGATGCTCTCGAGTGTGGGATCGGCTGTGAAATACTGAAACAATGTAAACAGGCCGAAAACAAAACATACAGCTATCGGCAGACGAGTCTTCATATCATACCACCCACTCCGCCACCTGTTCAAAACCCAGAGTAGCCGCGATCGTCCCGGCCACAAGTATGACCGCGATAATAATCTTCATTATGTCCTGCGCTTTGATCGATGATATCACTTCCTGGTCCTGCGAGAGGTAGCCGGAGGCGGCAAAAAGTTCCTCCCCGATCAAAGTGTAGTCACACGCTACCAGGAAAAAAGCGAGCTGGATTGTTGAATCTGAACCGGCTATCTGCATAGCCCCGACCGAGTTGCCGGTTTCCGCCAAAATCAATGCCTCAGCTTCGAATGTTCCCAAAAGCATGACCGTGGCAGGTTTAATACGACTGATCGCGCCATCGACCGCGGCGGCATAGCCAAACTGACTCGAGGTGGTATAGTAGATATTATCCGGCTTATAGAGATCGGGATGCCCGGCATTTATATAAGCGTTCTGGACAGTTTCCTCGGCGGCGGACATGATAACCGGATCGTGGGTAGGGAAAATCAGGTCGCAGTTGTAGCTGGCGGTTTTCTGCGCCACGAGGTTGAGAATATTCAGGGCCGCTATCGTCGTAGGCCTCTGGATATCCCCTCCCCAGCCGGGCGTAAACAGCACCGGCTTGCCCATCTCGGTCGCACGGCCAATCGCCTCATCGACAGCGTCCAGACCAGACACCTTGCGAATTTTCAGCCCTCCCCGGCGAGCAAGATAAGTGTAAGCAAAGAAGATTATGAGAGCGATCAGGGTGCCGATCAAGATGGGTATGCGTTCGGGATGGAGAAAAGCGGACACCGCTTCCCCATCGGCCTGAGCCGAAGCCATAATATTAGAAATCATAAAACCCTTCATACGCTGAAAAACTAAAAACTTCTGTGATCACAAGTCAACAAAAAGTTCAAACTTGACCACAGGCTTTGAGGTCGCTTTATTTTTGCCATGCGCAAGTTTTTGATAATCGTAATCCTGATCATACTGGTTGTAAGTTTATCCTGTTCGGATCAGGAGGACAAACTGACCTTCATGCACTTCTGGACATCATCCGATGTTCGCCCTGTGATTGTGGAATTGATTGATGAATTCGAGGCCGCCAATCCGGGGATCGAAGTTGAGCTGATTGACTTGAACTGGTCGAACGGCCATGATAAAATCACCGTAGCATTCGCCACTGAAACCGCGGCTGATGTAATTGAACTCGGGTCCGACTGGGTGCCGGAGTACGCGGCCAGAGATCTTCTGATGGATTTGAGTGATCAGGCCGGACCGTATCGTGATTCCCTTATGGGATGGCAGGCGGCCGAGCTGGGTAACAACGTTTACGGTTTTCCCTGGATGCTGGGTACGCGGGTATTGTTCTATAATAAAAACCTGCTCAAAGAGGCCGGGCTCGACCCTCAGAAGCCTCCCCGGACATGGGATGAACTTTATACTTTCTCGGAAACAATCAATCAACTGGGCGAACCGTTTTATGGTTTTGGCTCAAATTCCTACGAGAAATTCAGGTTGTACAAGAAATTTTTGCCGTTTCTATGGTCAAATGACGGCAGTGTGATTTCCGATGACGACAGCTGCTTGTTTGATTCCAGGCAGGCTGTCGAAGCGCTCGATTTCTATACGCGTTTGACCGATATAGGTTACCTCGAATCACAACGCAACCTGGACGATAAATTTTTAGCGGGCGAACTCGGCTTTATTATTTCCGGCGACTGGATACTCAGGCGAATCCGCGTTCAGCCACCGGATTTCCAGGTCGGGGCGGCCTTGATACCCGGCCCTGACGGAGGAAAGCGATCAGCTTCATTTCTGGGCGGTGAGTTTCTGACGGTCAACTCCAAATCGAAGCATAAGACAGAAGCATTGAAGCTGATCCGTTTTCTGGTATCCAGGGATGCTGACCTGAGATTCAATCGCGCGGCCGGCTCAGTGACCCCATCCAACAAGCAATCAGCCGGTGAAATTATCAGAGACGTTCATCCGCTGGCGATGGTGTTTTTAGACCAGCTCAATTATGCGGTGCCTTCGCCGGTTCACCCCCAGTGGGTGCTGATTCAGGATATAGTCGAAGATGCTGTCCAGAAAGCGATCTACCATAAGGCCGAAATTGAAGATATCCTCAAATCCGCCTGCGGGGAGATCACCCGGATTTTAAATGAGTAAAAGATTCGGACTCAAGTTTTCCAGTACATTTGTTTTTCTCTCACCCTGGATACTGACACTGCTTTTGTTCTGGGTCTTTCCACTCATCTACTCACTGTATCTTTCGTTTACCGATTTTTCGCTCGGTGCTCAAGCGGTCAGCTTTGTGGGTTTCAGTAATTTTATCGAATTGTTTGAAGATGCCAGGTTTATCGCCTCTTTAAAAAATACATTCGTCTTCGTGATCGGCACAATACCATTTACCACGGTATTTTCACTTCTGATGGCCCTGCTTGTAAATCGCCGGATTAAATTCGCGATCTTTTTCAGGTCGGCCTATTTTCTGCCTTCTCTGGTTTCGCTGGTGGTTATGGCTTTGATTTTTACCTCATTGTATCAAAAGGGAGGCTATCTCGAATTCCTGTTCGGGATGACCGGACTGCCCACACCTGAGCGGGGTTTTTTACTTTCGGAGACGACCGCCCTGCCGGCGATCATGTTTATGGATATCTGGATCGCGTCCGGTTACTATATGCTGATATTTATTGCCGGATTGAAATCAATCCCGGAAGAACTGTATGAAGCGGCTCGTCTCGATGGCGCATCCCGGTTTCAGCAGTTTTTTCAAATTACGTTGCCGGCCCTTCGTCCGACCGCGCTGTATATAGTATTGATTAACACAATCAAATCATTCCAGGTTTTCATAGAAATCTATATCATGTCAAATGATTCCGGAGGTCCTAACAACGCTACCACGACGATCGTTTATTACATCTACGATATCGGTTTGCGGGGGCTGTTTTCGATGGGCAAAGCCTCGGCGGCGGCCTATCTGTTGTTTGTGATCATCATGATCGTGGCCTTGATTCAGCTCAAATTGTTTGGCTACGGGAGGGCAACTTACGAATGAGTTCCAGGATAAAAAATGCAATCCTGTGGTCAATTATGCTTCTGTTGTTTATCGGGATGTTTCTGCCGATGTGGTGGATGGTGCTGGGCACATTTTCCGAGAGTTTTCAGCCCCGTTCGCTCTACCAGAATATAGTCGAATTTGATTTTACCCTGAAATATGTAGAAAAGGTCTTCAGTTCGGCAGATTTCTCGCGTTCTATTTTTAATTCCGTGTTCGTCTCCGGCTGTGTTTCTGTCGGTAATATCGTTTTCTGCCTGATGGTCGGTTACGCTTTTGCCCGCAGGCGATTCCCGTTCAAAAAGATCCTTTTCTTTTCGATCATCGTGGTGTTGATGGTACCGCTTCATATCATCCTGATTCCATTGTTCCTGGAGATCAAGTTCTTCGGCATGCTGGATACTTACTGGGCCTTGATACTGCCGTTTCTGGTCAACCCGCTGGGGATCTTTCTGGTCTCGCAGTATATCCGCGAACTTCCCGCTGACCTGGAAGAAGCTGCCAGAATTGACGGCGCTTCTGATTTCGGAATTCTCTTTAAAGTTGTGGCTCCCCTGTGTCGTCCGGTTCTGGCGGTAATGACAGTGATGATTTTTATGGTCAACTGGAATGCTTTTTTACTGCCGTTCATCCTTACCAATTCGGCTGAGATGAGAACCCTTCCGGTGGCAATCGGCAATATTGTCGGACGTCAGGTCGAGTACCAGACTCATTTTGCCGCCTCGTTTATCGCCACGATCCCCATTATAATCGTATTTCTGATTTTTCAGCGCAGGATAGTTTCAGGAATTGTTACCGGCGCGCTCAAGCAGTGATTAATCCAACTCGTCGAGATAATCTTCAATAGCGTCGCGGATCGCATCAGCACAGTCCTCCGCGAAATCGTCTCCCCTGAGACGGGTTTCTTCTTCCGGTAAAATCATGAAAGTGCATTCCAGCAAAACCGCCAGGTACTGAGTCGGCCTTGTGACTGCAAAGTTAGCGTAGTAATGACCATAGTCATCGAGATCGAGTTTGTCGGACATCTCGGCCTGGATCATCTCGGCCAGCCTCTTGCTGTGGAGGTGATAATAAAATGTCGAAACGCCGTTGTTGGTAAATGGATTGACACCATCAGGCAGGGCGTTGTTATGAACAGATATAAATATATCGCAATCCTCGGCAACCGCTATTTGGGGGCGCTCGTAAATACCGACATCGGCATCGTCATAGCGCGTCATCGCTACTTCCGCACCCTCGTCACGAAGTTTCTCCATAAGCTCCCGGCTGATTTTGAGGTTGGCCTCGGCTTCCGTCAGACCGGTCGGTCCGATCGCGCCCGGGTCCGCAGAATGGCCGGGGTCGATGACTATCTTGAGATTCTCAAGTTTTAACTTTTCGGCCGGAGCTTTTTTGATGTCCAGATTGAGCACATTGCCCTCGTAGTCGCACTCATAACCCCAGATATGATCCTGGTTGAGTTTTATCGTAAGTTTGTAGACCCCCTCCTGTGGTTGGCTCCAGGTAATGTATTCAATCAAATCATCTTCTGGATCATAACGAATCCAGTCGGTGTCGGAAGTGGCATAATATATGAGCAGGACCATCTCATTGCGTTCAGGATCGTATTCGACCCGAAATGGTAGTTTCATGTCGAGATAGACCGATACACGGCTGTAATGAAGTCCTGCAAAAGTGCGTAAATAAGCGATCTCGGAGTACGGCGCGGGAGTGCCCGGAGGCATAAAGATAAGCGATGTGTCCGGAGCCCATGCCGGTTGACCGGGCGCAAGTTTCATGCGGACATAATTACTATATTTGCCATCTGCTATAAATCTCACCCCGGCCGGCTGAAATATTGAGAGATAGCCCTTGCGCGGTCCGGTGCGGATTGTCTGGACTGAATCTTTTAATTCCACTATTTGCGGATAATCGTAGCTTTTAAGGGTGATGATCTGCTCAAGTGTATCTTCGAGGCACTGTATTTCGACTGAATCTGTCAGAAGTGAATCTATTGGAAGTGAGTTGAGCTCGATCTTTTCCATCTCACAACAGAGCCTGAATATCAAGTTTGCTGAATCGATAGTTGTGTCCGCGGGCATATACAAACCAGCCTGGTAGGTGCCGGTCCTGATAGTCGAATCGAGCAACATTTCGGAGCCAAATATCGTCTCACTACCGGGTATTTTGACTTTCTGTTCGACTTCAAACATAGGTCTCCAGTCGGTCAGGCTGTCGATTTTATACATCGCACTGCATCCGGGAGTCCCCCGGAAGCTGAACTCGACCAGGTCACCGGCGGTTAGTTCCTGGTAAACTGAAGGTGATAAGAACTCATCGAGGATCGCGAACGAATCTTCAGGTACTATTTTGAATGGTTCGGGTATAGTAACCAGCCAGACCAGCGTGTCTGCGCCGAATTTGTTTCGGGCTATCAATTCGAACTCGAATTCACCCTCTTCGACAGGCAAAAAGGCAATGAATCCACCCTGTTTGTGAACATCCACGTTGAAGCCGTTTATCGTCAAATTTGCCCCGACAGTGACATTGCCGAGAATAAAGGTCGAATCGGAAGCATGAACGTACTGATTCTGCTTGGGATAAATGACTTCAATTTGTGGCATCACTTTTTCTCGGGCATCGTCAGCGTACAGTGACATACAGCCGAGTGAAATAATAATAATTATGATCCAGATATTATGCTTCATCAATTCTTCTAACTCCCAGGCCGGGACTATCCGGTACTAATATTTTACCCCGATCGATCTTTATACCAACAAAAGGATCATCCCGTATCAAAAAACTCGAATCGAGATCCAGAAACTCGGCGAATCCTGCCAGATGAGCCGCGGCAGTATTGCCAATCGAAGTTTCCAGCATACACCCAAACATAATTTTCATATCGACAGACCTGGCCACCTGGATCATCTTTAGCGCCTGGTGAATACCACCCACACGCTGGAGCTTGATGTTTATTCCGTCGATAGAGCCCACATAACGGTAGATATCCTCGACTTCGACTATGCTTTCATCGAGATATATCGGCGCTCTGAGCTCCCGTTTCAACATTTTGAGATCATTCGGATCAGAATCAACCAGGGGCTGTTCGATCAGCTCCACCCCGATATCATTTATAAGCGGAACCAGTTCCATGAATTGATCGAGTGTAAATGCGCTGTTGGCATCGACACGCAGCTTGAATTTGCCGGTTGAATGGATAAGTTTGAGATTATCGAGATCATGATCTGAACCTATCTTCAACTTGACGGCTGGAAACCCTTTGGCCGCTTCAAGACGTTTTACGACATTTTCCGGGCTGTCGATTGAGACCGTATAGGATGTTTCTTTGCCGTGAGGATCGGGTATTCCCAGGTATTGCCAGAGCGGCAGTTCAAGCTTCGTGCTGATATAATCGTACAAAGCTATATCGAGCCCTGCCAAAAGCGACTTGCGATCACCAAAGCGCTTTTCCAGATCGATCAGGACCGCATTCAGATCGAAAGGATCGGCAATATCTATGTTGTCATTTTCAATTACCCGGAAACACTCTTCAGCAGAATAGCCGTAGTAGATGGAAGGGCAACATTCCCCCCACCCTGAATCGAGTCTGACGATGCAGTTCTGCTTTCGTCCGGTTTCGCCCCGGGAGATTCTGAATGTCTCCTTCAGGCTTACATCTATCAGTTCAGCACGATATCTCATCATACAGAAATTTAGCCGACGCCCGGATCTCGATTCTGCCTATACTATACGCCTGATTGCATTGATCTTTTCGGCGATATCGGCACGGTATCTTATGGAATCCGGATCGATCGATTCAACAGCGACAGAACCTGTCTTCTGGCTGGCATGAATTATCTCTCCCCGGCCTATATGAACCGAAACGTGACCGGGCGAAAAAATCAAGTCACACAGATCTAAACTCTTTCGTGAAACAGTCTTGCCACACTGTCTCTGGTCTTTGCTGTCGCGTGGAAGCTCGAGGCCGTAGTAACCGAATACGAGCTGTATGAAGCCCGAACAGTCACATCCGTATGACGATCTTCCTCCCCACAGGTAAGGTGTGCCGGTGAATTTTTTGAATGTTCTGATGACTGTCGTCAGAGCTACCTGGTCGGCCCGCCGCAACAGTAAATCACCGGATTCGATCCATCCCTTCGGGTACTCGAGTTTGATCCTGCTCGATTGCTCGTCACGTTTCTGGGCCGCGATATCGAATATTACCCTTGCTCCAAACGGCAGTCTTCCTGATAATATCCTTGATTTTTCTGACCTGTACAACTCCGCGAAAATCGATTTTACACGGGCGCTTTTCAGGTCGGACATTGTCTCCACGACGGGAACCAGGTGGTCCTGACGGATCCATCCGGTGTAGCTGTCGTCTGTAAATACTTTCAGGTACTTGCCCTGCTTGATATCGCGCCTGACGAATTCACCGTAGAGCGTCTGGTTTACCCTCTCGGACTCGAAAGCCGGACGTTTCCATATATCCGCCACAGTCGCAACTGTCATATACCATAAATCATCCATGTCACTAATTATAGGATGTTAAATGTGGTTGACAATATAAAATAAACTGAGCGGCCGTGGGAACTGGCCGCTCATTCTTTCGAGAGCATGTTCAGTAGTGCTACTGAACTGCCTGCTTACTCTCGGTGAGGTTTCCCCTCCACGTATGGAGGGGTCGCAACCCGATATAGAGAGATCTGTGGATCAGCGCGCTTTCAGTATAAACAATTGCACTGACAGAATCGGTCAGTAGTTTTAAACTTTTTTAATCTGTGACGGAGACAGTTCTGCGGTCGATTAAAAACACAGGCCCATCAAATGGATCGTCATGATAAATTTCAGCCACATATTGACCGTATGGCAGACCGACCACCCTGGCTGAGACTTCGAAGAAGCAGGTGCAGTAGGTGTAATCGTCAGAAATGTTTTGTTCAGTGAACCGCAGTGTATCACCGGCCTGCTCGAATAGCACTACAAGTTCCGCCCCGCAGTTGAAATAAGCATCGTGATGAACCATCTTCAGGGTATCATCTACCTGAAAGTAATCGACATCCTGGGCGGGATTTTTGTCGGGATAATCGACACACCCAGTGTCCGAGAACTCAACGAGTTCCGGGGAATGTAAAGGAACGCTTACTGTTTGAGTACCGATGGTATCGCCTTCGATTCCGATCAAAGTAACGGAATACTCTCCCTCTTCAAGGTTGTAAAACTTCGAAGACAGATCGAACCAGCACAGGCAGTCACAGGGAGCTCCTGTATCTGATTCCATAGCCGTAATCTCATCTCCAAAAATCTGGTAATCGACTTTGTACCCGAGACAACATTGGTAGAAAGCGTTAATGTGATTGATAACCAGATTATAGCCATCGACCTCTACTACCATCTCCCCTCTTCCGGATCGATCAGGCAGACATCCGCTGTTTACCTCTTCATGAATACATCCAATAAAGAGTGAATCCACGCTTGAATCGAAAGCATAGAAAATGATCCTGACAGCGTCACTTATATCGACACTGCAATCGTTATTCACATCGCCCGGCCCAAACTCAACCGGAGGAGGTCCTCCTCCCAAAGCATAATTCACCAAATATACAGCATCGGAGACATCAACTGACCCATCGCCGTTGACATCTCCGGGAACAAGATTATCCGCTGACACAAAGATGCATAATCCGAAGGAGAGGATAAAAATCACAAAACCTGCTATCTTCCAGGTACACATTTTGATCCTCCTGAAATGACATGAACAGTATTATCACGGTAGTTATACTAATAATACATATA
>WJMC01000069.1 GCA_014728145.1 Candidatus Zixiibacteriota bacterium
CAACGCGCAAATGGAAATGATACTCGATGGCGAGGGTCCGGTAGACGAGATGATTGACGAAATCTTCCGTGCCTTCCATACCTTCAAAGGTACCTTCAGCCAGCTCGAGCTGATCAATGTTGTCGAGAAACTTCATGCTCTCGAATCGAAAATTACAAGGCTCCGCTCCGAACGACCGGAGATGAGCATCGAAGAATGGCGCAGGATGTTATCTTCCATGGGACTGCAGAAATGGCTCGAAGCTGACCTGGAGATTTTAAAATCACACCTGGGCGATAAGTTCTTCAGCCGTAAAGCGGCACTGATCGTGGAGCCCTCGCAGATAGCAGATATCGAACAGAAAATGATCGCTACTTTGACCGCCGGAGAAAACAAACTGCTTCTCCCGCACTTGAGAAGACTGCGTTACAAGCCGTTTAAGGAACTCCTGGGATCATACCCGGAGTATGTCGAACGCCTGGCGGAAAGGCTTCAGAAGCTGGTTAACCCCGTCGTTATCGAGGGCGATGATGTGCTGGTGGATCCCGACCACTATCATGAATTCGTCAAATCGCTGATCCACGTTTTCCGCAACAGCGTTGATCATGGCATCGAAACCGATGAAGAGCGTTTCAGCGCGGGCAAGGATGAATTCGGTCAGATAAAGTGCGAGATTAAGCCTAATAAGCGCACGATAGAGCTGAAAATATCTGATGACGGGCGTGGACTCGATATCAACAGCGTGCGGGCCAAAGCAATTGAAAAAGGTGTCTTTGATGAAAACACGATCGGGGATGTGCCTGATGAAAAAATAAAGGAATTGATCTTTATGGATAGCATATCCACGCGCGAGAATCCCTCTGAGATTTCCGGGCGCGGTGTAGGGCTCTCTGCTGTTCGTTCTGCTCTTGACAAACTGGGCGGATCTGTTCATGTCGAGTCGATCCCCGGACAGGGCATAACCTACCATTTTGAACTTCCGGTGATTGAAACTATCGATTTGCCCGAGATCTCGATCGATAAAATCATAGCGCCAATGGTCAATCGAGCGCGGGAGTTGATGACTGACGAAATGGAAATCGGCGTAGTCGATTCAAAATGTATTGAACCTGAAGAGACTGATCGCTTGATGATCGAGGATATTACCGCCTTGATCGGAATCAAGGGCGCGCTGTCGGGTACGTTCGCGATGAGTTTCGAGCGAGATCTGGCAATGACACTTGTGCGTAAATTCGCTATCGATGAGTTGAGTGATGAAGAGGCCGAGGAGTATGTCGAAGATACCATGGCCGAAATTACAAACATTGTACTGGGGAATACCCTCAATGTATTTCCCGAAATTAACAACCTGGTAACTATTGGTACACCCAAGACAGTCAGGATCAACAGCTCGGTTCTACGGTTTACCGGTTCGGATATCTGGACCGCGACAGTCATGACCGAGCAAGGACGTCTGTCGGTCAGTCTTCTGGTTTCAGATACTATGTAAATCTGCCGATTAAAAATATGATGGAGATTTTTCAGGAGGAAAAATGGCGACTATAATGATTGTGGATGATTCCATGATGATGCGCAGGAATCTCAAAAAAATCCTGGTACAGGCCGGTCATGAAGTGATTTGCGAAGCTTCCAATGGCAATGAGGCACTGGCCGCATTCAAGCGTCATCAACCCGATTTGATTACGATGGATATCAATATGCCGATCATGGATGGTATCGAGGCTGTCAAAAAGATCCGCGAAGTCAACCCGAACGCGGCGATCGTGATGATCAGCGCTCACAACGAACAGAGCCGGGTTTACGAAGCGATCAAAAGCGGTGCAAAAAATTACATCGTCAAGCCGATTCGTTCAGATAAAGTCGTGTCAGTTGTCAATGAAGTAATGACCAAGATCAGGGAAGCGCAAAATACGTGATTTGTGCCCAACAATCAGGATTGTAAGTCGCCATTTAATCTGAAAAATCGGCACATTTACTATTTATCCGCGTTTTTGACTTGCTTATCACCTTATCTCTCTGCAATTTACTGCAGGTATGAATGAAACCAATATCAGTGCTGTATTTGAAACCAAACGAATGTTTGTACGCCGCGCCCGGGCATGGCAGGAGGATGTCGATCTTTTCTTCCGGCTCTGGAATGATCCGCTCGTGATGTGCAATGTCGGATTTCCGGAGGGACTGTTGATTTCCCGTGACGAGGTCGAGCAAATTTTGAGCGACAACGATCCCGGCCTTCTGGACAGCAAACTCCTGGCCGTGTTAAAACAGGAAGGTGTTTTGATTGGGGAATGCAAACTGGGCCGTCCGGATGCCAAGAAGATCGCCGAGACAGATATCAAGCTGTTGCCTGAATACCACAACCGCGGACTCGGTAGTGAACTCAAGCAGGGTTTAGTGGATTACCTGTTTACGCATACTGACTGCATGGCGGTCAGGTCTACACCCAATGTCCATAACACGGCCTCTCAAAAGATGCAGGAGTATGTCGGGGCAAAAAAAACAGGACGCCAGGTTTATCACTTCCCGGAAAAGATGAAGATTCCCACGGAACCTGTCGATCATTTCATTTACCTGCTCGATCGTCAGACCTGGGAAAAACGGTCTCAATTTAATCTGATGTGAGATGATTGGATTGAGCTGTGCAAGATAATGGCAGGCTATAGTATAATTATTTTACTTGTTGTTTGCGGTCGAGTTCTTCCCTTACAGCCTGTGCAATCGATTTTAAGGTGAGAGGTTTGCGTATAAAAGCTCCTGCCCCCATCCTCTGCGATTCGGCAACCCGCGCGCTCTCGGCATAGCCTGAAACTATAATCGCTTTCTGGCCCGGCCTGATCTTGAGAGCCTGCTCGTAAGTCTGCGCGCCGTCGATTCCCCCCGGCATAACCATATCCAGAACCAAAAGATCGAAATTTCGTTTCCGGAGCATCTCGCAGGCCTGTTCACCGCTTGTAGCGCTGGCAACCGTGTACCCCAGCTTGGACAGGAGTTTGCTCGTGACTTCGCGCTGGATGTGGTCATCATCGACGATCAGGATGCTCTCATTACCGCCACTAATGCTACTGTCAGCTACTTGACGGTTGGGTTCGCGGGTGATGGGAAAATACAGATAAACCGTCGTTCCCTCACCGTGCTTGCTTTCAAGGTCGATATACCCGCCATGGTCCTCGATTACGGCATGAACCACGCTCAGACCAAGACCCGTACCGCGTCTTTTATCTGTCACCTTGGTGGTAAAAAACGGGTCGAATATCCGGGGCATATCCTGTGGATCGATTCCTGTGCCGGAATCCGCGATAGACAGCCGGACATATTCGCCTCGGGGTACCTGGCCGTAACTGTGACGGAGCTGGTCAACGTAGTAGTTTTTGGTTTCGATAGCCAGTCGTCCGATATCCTGCATGGCATCGCGCGCGTTGGAGAGCAGGTTCGCAACCGCCCTGAAAATCTGGGCCCGGCCTCCCTTGATATTCATCAGATCGTCCGCCAGGGATTTCTCCATGATGAGTGTTTCCGGTAATGGATAGATCTGGTTGATTATGCTGTTGACAATTTCATTGAGATTCAACGGTTCCTGGTTGTAATGTCCACGCCTTCCAAGAGTCAGTAGTTCCTGGTTGATATCGGACATCTGTTCGGCCGCTTTTTTCATGTCGTCCAGGTAACTCAGCGCCGGATGATCAGCCTCGAGTTCGTCTTTGATCAGGTCGGGATAAGCGGTCAATGGTCCCAGGAGGTTATTGAAATCATGCGCCACCTGCCCGGCAATCCGACCCGCAGTTTCAAGTCTCTGGGCGCGTGAGGCGAAATCCTGCAGGCGCCGTGTTTCGGTAATGTCGCGTACATTAACAAGCAATGTTTCCACCTGTCCAGCCTTGGTGAATTCAGGAATCAGGTGGAAGTCGTAGTAACGGCTCTCATTTTCGTCCGGTACCTCCAGTTGGAAACTCTCATCTTTGCCGGTTATAAATACCTTTTCAAGACTGTGCAAAAATTTGCTCTTGATCGGTTCAGGGTATGGAAGATCATCGATTCGCTTTCCGACAATCGCTTCCGGATCTCTTTTGATCATTGCTTTTGCTGCCTGGTTAACAAACAGGATTGCATGACTGCGGTCCAGACGGGCAATGATATCAGTCGTGTTTTCTGTCAGGGTACGGTACATTTCACGGCTGGCCTTGAGCTCCTGTTCCGCATGTTTTTGTTCTGTGATATCCTCGATCACACCTTCGATCCAGCCCTGCTTGAGGTTTATGCGCGAGGATGAACGGGTCCAGATCGTACTGCCGTCTTTGCGCCTGAAGCGGGCATCAAATCCACTGACCTGACCATCTCTCTGGAGAATCTGCAAAAGCCTTTCACGTTCACCGCTATCGATATAGTTATCCCGGGTTATATACTGGGCGATGGCTTCCGCCCGGTTTTTAAAACCGAACATGCGGGCCGCCTGCTCATTGCATTCCAGCACCTTGCCATCACTGATACGAGTACGGAATAGGCCGACCTGGGCGTTTTGGAAGATATTGCGATACGTTTCTTCGCTCACCCTGAGAGCTTTCTCGGCACGCTTGAGAGCTGTGATGTTTTTAGCAATCGAGGCAATGGCCACGATTTTGCCGTCTTCATCTGTCAACGGCGAGAGGGTAGTCAGGGTGTATACCTTTTCACCGTTTTTGTGCCAGCGCAGGCCCTGCAGGTTGCGCAGTTCCTCGCCCGCAAAACAGCGCTTGAGCTGTGCCCTGGCTTCATCACGAAATTCCGGGGGGAGGATCAGGGTCATCGGCTTGTACAACAGTTCATGCCGTTGCCAGCCATAAGCGCGCTCGACTTCATCATTAACATCGATTATCACGCCGGCCGGATTGACGATAATAATTGGATCGGAAGCATCCATGAAGACTTTGGAAAGGTGCCTCAGCGACAGCTCCAGCTTCTTGCGGTCGTCGATATCGATAAACAGGCCGTGCCAGACTTTCAGGTCATCGCCGTCAGTATCGTAGGGATGCATGATCGCCTGCACCCACTTATATTCAGCTCCCACCCTTATCCGGAATTCTGAATTGAATCTTTTGTTCGAGGTCGGATTCAGATCACCTTGTTGCAATAATTTATTGAGATCGTCAGGATGCACTAATTCAAGAAATATCTCGATATCATGTTTCATTTTCTCAGCCGATTCACGGCCGAGAAGGTCGGCCAGTCCCGGTCCGAAGTAGGTCATATGACGACGCTGGTCACGGTCGACGCGGAAAGAAAAGACCACGCCCGGGGTATTCTCGGCTATTGCTTTGAAGCGTTGTTCGTTCTGTCGCAGGGCATTTTCAGCTTCCGTTCTGTCAGTGATGTCCTGCGCCATGGAGAGGATCGACTTGAGCTTACCGTTCTCATCCAGAAAGACCGAATTGTTCCAGATGCAATGCTTGATCTCACCATTTTTGGCGTAATTCCTGTTTGTGACCACGGTACGTCGATATTTGCCCTCGAGCATCTCATTGGTAACTTTAACAATTTGTTCCTTGTCGTCTTCATGTATGAAATTCCAGTCGCCCCAGCCTTTGCCGAGAACTTCATCTTCCGACCAGCCGAATATCTTTTCCGCCCCGTTCGACCAGCTCCTGAGTCGAAACTGGTTGTCCCATTCGATAATCGCCAGCGGGGAATTCTCGAAATGGAAGGCGATCTGTTTGTTGGCACGGTAGAGTTCCAGTTCAGTCTGCTTGCGGTCGGTGATATTCTGGCAGATTTTTCCAATTCCGGTAATCTTGTCATTCCTGTCGAAGAGTGGATAAATATCTTCGTTAAACCAAAACTCTCTTCCCTCCCACTCGATGCTGTGCTCGGATTTGAGAGGTTTCCCGGTGCGGGCGACTTTCAAGATATCTTCCTGCATCTTGCTGGCCACTTCGGGCTCGAAGAAGTCACCGACGTTTCTGCCGATCACCTCGGATTTTTTCATGCCATAAGCGGAATGGCCATGACAGTATAAGATATTGCCCTCGAGATCGTAATACATTACGAGGTTTTCGGAATTCTCGATCAAACGCCGGAAACGAGCTTCGCTTTCGTACAGTTTCCTGATGGTTTCTTTGCGGTCGGTGATATCACGGATCATGCTCAGATGCAGGCCGGGTAAGAAATCGGCGACGGCACGATACTCCGCTGTAATATGCTTTCCATCCTTGCGTTTCAGCAGGATTTCGCCCTGCTGATTTTGGTCTGTCTTGAAATCGCTCCAGATTTGATCGAAATCCCGTGATTTTTCCCCTGTAACGATAACATCGGCGACATTCAGCTCCAGGAGTTCATCGAGACGATATCCTAAGAGATCACAGGCGGCCGGATTGATATTGATGTAATCGCCACTATCATTGGTGATCATGATCGCGTCGAGCGAATTGTCGAACAGCGCCTGGAGCCTTTTCTGGCTCTCGAGCAGGGCCTGCTCAGCTTTCTTGCGGTGGGTGACCTTTGTATGAGTTCCCACCATACGGGTCGGATTGCCGTTTCTGTCAAATTCGATCACCCGCCCGCGACTCAGAATCCACTGCCAGTTTCCCCCTTTGTCCCGGACTCGATATTCTACCCGGTACTGCTCGCTCTTACCCTCGAGGTGCTGCTGGAGGGCTTTTTCACGTCCCGGCATATCCTCGGGATGAATCCGCGAGAGGTAAAAATCGCTGTCAGGATCAAGTTCCGATTTATCATAGCCCAGAAGTTTCGGCCATCCGGGATTGTATAGCATTTCACCCTTACTGAGATCATAATCCCAGATAGCATCGGAAGTGGCTTCCATCACAGACTGCAGAAGTTTACCGTTTTCTATAAGGCTCTTTTGAACCTGCTTGCGGTCGGAGATATCACGAATAAAACTAACCACACCTTCGATTTTACCGTTTTTACGAACAAGTTGTGTGCTGGCTTCAACATAAACCGGCTGACCCCATTTATCCTCGATTTCCACTTCCATCAGAGAAAGCTGTCTTTTGCCACAGATAATTTCCTTGAACAGTGACAGCATTTTAGGCAGGTTGGAGGCTTTCAAAAATTTGAATGTGGCAAAATTCTTGCCGATCAGGTCCTCACGCTTGTGACCGAAAACAACGTCTTTATTCAAGTCGAGTACCCGTCCGAACTTATCGAGGAACGCAACTATATCGTGCGCATTGGCGATAATAGCGTGCATCCGGTCCGTCGACTCGTACAAATAGCCTGAGTGTTCACTTTGTTTTTCTAAGGGTCTATTATGGTGTTGATTGGAATCCATTCTGTCCAACTATGGAATATTTACGTTATGAGTTACGAATTACAGTTTTTCAGGTAGTACCCCGTATTCTTGCCTGCGCTCAAATCCGGAATTATAGTCAGTAATTGAGCCTCCCTTTAAATACGCAAAAAATGCGCAGTTGAAGGCTATTTATATAAAATAATCGGCTGCATGGCAATATTGTTTTACGACTATATTGCCTGCCTGTTAATCTTTTTTATAGTGTGCCTGAAACAGTTGATCTACGGGTTGCGTTAAAGTTGAATAGGATGTCATTTAGTTGGAATATAAGAAATATTTAGTCCAAAATTAAGTATTGACATCAAACTATGATATGTGTATATACGTTCTTTCGGAGGATCAGCGCCTTTGAAAAGGTATCGAGTGCGTGTAAGAGTGACTGACTGTTGAATTACAGCCTACCTTAGTCTTTGGCACATCATCCTGCGATAATTAGAATCTGGCGGCTGAAAAAACACTATGTTAGTGCTTTCAATTATAGTTAGGAGGATCTGATGAGCCGGCTTGACGATGTTAAGAAGTTCTATCAGATAATGAGCAAACTGGAGAAGAAAATCGGGGGTAAGAAACAGTTTGGGAAATTATCTGATTTTGAAAACCTGCCTGAGAAGGGCATCTATTTCCTGTTCGAAAAAGGCGAACTTCGTTCGACCTCGGGCCGTGGCCTGAGAATTGTGCGGGTTGGTGCTCAGGCGATAATGCCGTTTTCGCGTTCAAGTATGCAGAACCGTCTGCTCTCGCACCGCGGTAACGATGAGGACTTAGGCGGCAAGCATCGCCGTTCCGTTTTGCGCAAACTGATCGGCCGTGCTGTCATGAAGCGCGACAAGATCAGCATCCCGACCTGGGAAAAGCGTGTCCAGCCTCATCCGAAGGAAAAGCAGGTCGAGGAAAAGATCTCGAAATATGTGCGCGACAACTTCAAGTTCCTGTATCTCGACGTTGATACTGATCCGGAATCGTGGAGGATGCGCAAGTATTTCAAGAAGAATCTTCTTTCTCTTCTGGGTAATTTCAAGAAAGAAGAATTCATCGATCCGCCCTCCAAGAAATGGATGGGGAATCAGCTTTCGGGCAAGGATGAAAAAGTGGCCGCTTCCGGGCTCTGGAACGCCATGCATGTTAAACGTAAATACGAACCGGAATTTCTGGATAAGCTGGAAAAGTATGTCAATGCCATGAAGGCAGTTAAAAAATAATTTCAGCTACCGGTCGGGTTTTTGAATTAGGGCGAATCCCGGACACCACTTTTTTTACAAAGCTTTTGTTCACGCTGAAAAAATTGTCGTGCACCTTGATCACGCAACAGTCCTTTTCTGAAAACTGTTGCGTGATCAGATCAAGGGCGTATTTTCCTTATGCGAGACAGCATCAGTTGAAAAACGCCTGAATTGTGAGGTGCGCGATTCTATCTGTCAAGATCCTGTTCTGGATCATCTCCTGCCTGTACCTGGCGGGATTACATCTACCCCTCTCGATAAGTTGGGGAATCATGCCGACCGAAAGCCTTTCGGATATCGGTACTCATATTATCCTGATCGTGATCATCGTCGTATCGCTAATTGAGATTCCGGGACTGAAACTTTACGATTTTTACAGATCTGCTCTTGATTTGCTTAACAAGCTGATCTCTAAAGTGCCCAAATGGATCAGCGCGACACCTGGTTTACTGGTGACCCTGGCTGTTTTCACAACCCTGCAAAATAAGTTGCATCTCTACGGCGACGGTCATTTGATCATGGGACAGATCATGGGCGGAGAAATCCCCTCCAAAACTGCCTTTTTGTTCAGCCACCTGACGTTGGCCATCAAAGATCTGGCACATCTCGATACATACCCTGAAATCGAACTGATGCTCAGGATGATATCCATTCTATCCGGATTGATTTTCGTGTTCGGGTTACACAAACTGTGCGGACTGCTGTTTACGGGAAGGACTGCCAGGATCACGGCATTTCTATTAGTTGCGACCTGTGGTGCCACTGTCATGTTCTACGGCTATATTGAAACTTACCCGCTTTTTCTGGCTTTGACGGTTCTTTTTTCATGGTTAGCTCTGCGTGCAATTGTTAAGCAGGTGAGTATCTGGCCGGCAGTGCTTGTGCTGATCCTGGGTACAGTCTGGCACTACCTGTTTATGGTATTCATTCCGGCCGGGATTTACTTGTTGATTTACCGTAACAAATTTCTGCCCGGAAAACTCCTGTTCGCCGGGCTCTGCGGGTTAATGCTGACTGTGTACATGATCGGTCAGTCCCTCAGTCGCGAGGGAATAGCGCCGTTTCTACCGCTTTTAGCCAATCAGCAGACCTCCTACACCCTGTTTTCGATCTCTCATCTGACAGACTTTTTAAATGCCATGCTCGTGGCCGGACCGTTTCTTACCTTCGCCGGTTTGATGGGTGCGGTTATCATCCTCGTAAACAGCAGAGTTCGATCGAAGCGGATTTCATTTTTTATGTTTATGTTTCTTCCCGCCTTAAGCCTGGCATTCATAACCGACCCGGCCCTGGGTGCGATACGCGACTGGGACCTGCTGGCGGTCTTTATATTCCCCGGAATTCTTCTCAGCCTGGTGCTGTTTGCTCATCTTGAAAATAACGGCAAAGCGTTAAAGTCTCTGGTAGTGCCGTTGTTGCTTTTTAACCTGCTCCATACTGGCGGTTTTCTGATCTTAAATCGCGATGTTGATTTTGCCCTTGAGCGGATGGTCGCAGTCCTGGTTGATGATCCCCATTACCAGAGCGATTACTATTTTGGGAGCCGGACTGAGTCTTTGGCAATGATTTTGGAGGATGTGTATGGACGCGAAACAGTTGCTCGAAAATTGCGATCTCGGCGCCAAAGCAGGTTGAAAGACAGGGAGAAACTGGTGCTGGCAAATCGTTTCTACCAGATGGGCACCTACCGGAACGCATGTATCCGCTTCGAAAAATATGATCAGGAATATGGCCTGCCGATTGCCTCGAAATGTAATTACGCCAAGACACTGTACTTGCTGGACGATTGCGATAGAGCAGTTGAGATTTTTAAGAAAATCCTCACTGATAGTATCAACACTGATTTCTATTACTATCTCGCTGATTGTTACGACCGGTTAGACGAACCTGATTCGAGCCGGAAGTATATGCGCCTGTATCAGCGCGACGTTCCGGAAGAGAAAGAGCTTTTCGAAAGGTTGAAAAGCGGGCTGAACCTGTCTGAGGAAAACGCCCGGGACATTCTGATTATGCGCTGGTTGGGTCAGTACCCATGTTCAAAATATCCAGCCTGGAGCATCTTGAAAAAATATCTGCGATCTGCTGAACAAGCAAACTGAGATAATCAACTTAAATCACGGTCAGAGCTTACCCGGTACACTGTTTCAACCTGCAAATATTAGTCAGGCCCGTTCACTTTGAAACAATCATATCCGTTTTTATCCATTGCAATAGGTTCTTATAGATTGGTTTGATTGTGCCGATATAATTAAAAGTGACGATGTGGTCTGCGTACTGACCTTTTCGGACCGAAAAGGGAAGTATTGACTGAAAGCAAAGTACACTGATTTTTATTGTGTTCAATATTAATAGCATTGCTATACCTATGTGGACAATTATTATATATTTTGCATTACCTCATATTTTAACGTCCGCCTCCGTAAATGCTTCAAACAGTGCGGGAATGTTGCATGATGGCATTTCCGGGGCGTTACTTTTCAGCGTGGGCCTGTTTTGCGGTCTGACAATCGGCATGATGTTACTTGCATATCTTAAAAAAAGGTATCGTGCGAGGATTTTTCAGGTAACAAATCGGATCAGGCAGGCTTTCGAGACAGGAGACTATTCAGCACATTCTGTGGACGGCTCCGACGGGCCGACCTCGCAGTTGTATGAATACCTCAATCAGACATTGAAACGATTTGACGATCGCGACCAGGAACTCAAACGCGCTCATAAACTGCAGGAAAGCTGGGCTGGTAAACTTCAGTCCGAACTGATAGAACGTAAACGGTTGCAGAAAGAGCTTGTCGTCTTCAAGAAACTTGTTGACAATGCGGCTATTGGTATGGCCATGGCTGACCTGAATTATCGAGTAACTTATGTTAACCGGGCCACCCTGGATATGCTCGAGATTGAAAGCGACAAAGATATCCTCAATGACAGGGTGCTGGACTATTATCCCGAAGAAGATCGTGATCGACTTTATAATGATATTGTGCCTGAGGTGTTTTCGAAGGGACAGTGGAGTGGCGAAGTTGAGATGCTGACCAAATCCGGCAACAGGATTTTGACCTCACACAGCGCCCACTTGATTAGAGATAATTACGGTCAGCCGGAGCTGTTCGTAGCTGTATTTTCCGATCTCCGTGAAAAAAATGAAATCGAGAAGCAGAAGCATAAACTGCAACAGAGGCTGGAGCGTGCGGAAAAGATGGAAGCCCTGGGATTGATGGCCGGCGGGGTTGCTCATGATCTCAACAACATGTTCGGCCCGCTGGTCGGCTACCCCGACCTGCTTTTGATGGAACTTCCGGAGGACAGTCCTCTCCGTATCTATGTCCAGAGGATCGGCCAGGCGGCGCGCGATGCGTCCGATGTAATCCAGGATCTTCTTACTCTGGCTCGCCGGGGACGCTATGAACTCGAACCAGTCGTGCTCAACGATATCGTCAAAAGTTTCATCGAGTCACCTACATTTGAAAAGTATAAGTATGAACACGGTAATGTCACGATCGAAGTCGAGTTGGAGAAAAAATCACCCAATCTCATGGGTTCGCACCTGCATCTCTACAAAGCGATAATGAACCTGATAGTAAATGGATTCGAAGCGATGCCATCGGGGGGCAGGTTAAAGGTCTCGACCTCCCATGAAGTTCTAACCAAACTGCATTCCGGCTATGATAAAATCGAACCGGGAGAATATCAACTGCTTCGAATAAAAGATACCGGAGTGGGAATCGACAGAGAAGAGATACCGAAGATGTTCGAGCCGTATTATTCGAAGAAAACTATGGGGTCTTCCGGAAGCGGTCTGGGGCTGGCAATTGTATATGGTATCGTGAAAGATCATCACGGTTACTACGATGTTTTCTCGGAGACCGGCAAGGGTACCGAGTTCGTGCTCTATTTTCCAACTACCCGTGAGAAATCACTAAAACCGATTGTTCCCGATGATCAGTATGCCGGAAGCGAGCGGATCCTGGTAGTTGACGATGACCACCTTCAGCAGGAATTGATCGGCGAGCTGTTGAAACGGCTGGGTTACAAAGTTACCACGGTCTCTAATGGTCACGAAGCGATCAAGTACCTGACCGGCAATGAAGTCGAGCTTGTGATCCTGGACATGATCCTGGAGACCGATTACAACGGCTTCTCTGTCTTTGGAGATATACAAAAAATCAATCCCGATCAGAAATGCCTTGTGATCAGCGGATTCTCGCCGACTGACCAGGTTTTTGAAATGCAGAATCGAGGAGCCGGATCGTTCATCCGCAAACCGTTTGACCAGGCTACCCTGGTGCGTGCAGTTCGTGCCGAACTTGACCGCAAGGCCCCACTCGCCAAAGTTTAATCTAGCTCCAATCAATTAAAAACCCCGCTACCTGAGTAACGGGGTTAACTTGTTTGTGTATCCGTAATAGCGGATTAACGCATCAGAGTCATCTTGCGGATTTCGTTGATATTTTCACCGGTCAGGCGATAGAAGTAGATTCCGCTGGCGACCTCTTCACCCGTCGCCGAGCGTCCGTCGAATACCACCTGGTGGTTACCCGCCGAATATCTGCCCTCGGCCAGCACCGCAACCTTCTGGCCGACGATATTGTAAACCTCAAGCTTGATTTCGGTTTCGCGTTCGAGATAGAAAGCGATTGTCGTAGTCGGGTTAAACGGGTTCGGGTAGTTCTGCTCGAGTTTGTAAGCAACCGGCAGGCTACCGGATGTCGACCGCGCGCTGAAGCGGTCAGAGATATCCGCCTTTCCACCCATACCGTTCCAGCTGATATCCGGATAAGTTCTCTTGCCGTCTATGAAGACAGCGATCTTATCTCCGGATCGAGCGAGTTTTGCGCTTTCATTCCGGCCGTCATTGCCGTATACGGGAGTGAACTTCAGGATTGAACCGTCGTAGATCGATTTACCGCATAAAACGCCATCTGTTGTATATGCCTCGATCGAAGCACCCGGAGCAACTTTGTGGCCGTCGATTGTCAAATCCTCACCAAAGATTGACATCCATTTGCTGGACCGGGTATACTCCGGCTGGTGATTAGTAAAGTAACCGCCGGTTTTCGAGAACGGCAGATCTTCCCAGCCCGGATAATTTAAGAATTCATTGCAACTGGATTTGACCCAGTAGCCGTACCACGGTTTCATGTGGGTCAAAGTTACGAATGATTTCAGGTTTGGCAACCAGGTCTGGCCACCCAGCATGGTATCCCATCCCAAAACCACGATTACACAGTCCAGAATATCATAAAGAGCGTCATCTACCGGCAGTGAATCCGCAGGCCAGTAGCTGATCAGGTTCCAGCCGCTATAGATGCTGATTCCTTCATTAACCGGAATTTTGGGGCCACAGATTTCGAGCTCGGTGGCGCACTCCATGTAGAACCAGTAACCATGGTAAAAATCGACATGGTGCAGAGTTGAGAACTGCGGATACATCGGGTCATAGGTCAACCCGCCCTGGTCAAAGGCCTGAATAAATCCGAGGCAGTTCGGATCGGCCATCTGGTCAAGCATATCCTCGATATCGGCTTGATACCACTTATTCCATGAGATCAAATTCCAGCCCTGCTCGAGCTGAAGCACCCGGCATGTGCTGAACAGACACGTCTCGAAGTTATCGCCGTTGGCAGTCCAGATCACAAACGGATCGGTATAGACTTCCTCGCCGTTGATCGTGAATTGAACCGTGTCACCGGTTTCACAGCCCTCGTCGATATCCTCTGAATACATATCGTCATGGTAGATCGGCATCAGGCCATACTTGCCGTCATTACGGACAACATCCATCCCGCACAGTACGCCGTCGGGATCATAGGCGCGGATCGTGTCGCCCGGCATGAGCGGTTCACCATTGAGTTGCGGTGCTCCACAGTAAACATTGATCCACTGGTTGGTCGGTTTGACCTCCTCCTCGCCGCCTTCGCAGGCCTCGATCATAATCTCTGAATAGCTTACATTGCCCTGCAAGTCATACACGAATAATCCGCCGAATCCATCCATTGTATGATCGATAAGTTCTATCTTGAAAGTTACCACTGTATCGCCGGGTGTGTACTGGTCAACAGTCAGTTCGAGGTTTAAGCTGGCTGTGTCCAGGAACATCTGGTTGATACCGCTGATCGTGTCGCCCATGTCGACAGCTTCGCCGAAGAGAATGCAATCATCCTCCTCGAAAGTGACCATCGGAGGTGTGGTGTCGCTGGACGGGATCGCGGCAAACATCGCGCCACCGGGGAAGATATAGGAATCGTAGCTGGCGTAACCCTCGACTGTAATACCATGGGGCTGATTGGATGAATAGGTCGAATGGGTACCCTCGTTAAGCTCAACCACAGCCGCGTAGAAGTCAGTATTCGAGATCTGCGAGAATTCGTTTGCATCGATCGGGACACCATCGAGCTCGAGCGTGCCCACATCGTCACCATGGGCGATGACTGAAAGGAAATGGTAATCGAACTGGCCACCGCCGATGGTTGAAAAAGTATAACTCGAGAGATATTGCTCCGCTGGAGTCATATTGCCCATGGCTGGATCGCCCTCGATAGCTCCGGGGGCATTCTGGCCGGTCATGAACTGAGCTACGAAAATCCTCTTGTCGGGATTGTTAGTACTGAAAATGTGACTGTCGGGGGTATAGGAAAGCTCATAAAATTCACCCTTGTCGAGTGTCACCAGAAAAGTATCATCCAGGTAAATATCCGTATTATCCTGAGCCGAGACCACGCGATAAATTGTTCCGTTGGGACGCAATGGCAGATTGGTTACATAAGCGCCGACACCCCAGGTTTGAACCGGCTGGGCCACCTCGAAGACATGGTCGCAGGCGGCCACATTGGGAGGTGCCGTAATACAGCGGTTGCCGTTAGTCATCCCGATCGGTTTGTTGGAACTGATCAGGGTACCTGTCAGGTCACCCGGTGCTTTTGAACAGTCAGCGCGGTTCATGTAGCTTTCCATGGCGTCCAGAGTGATCGTAAACGGTGTTCCAGAGGGATGACCGCCCATCAGGGGTTTGGTCGGAGTGATAGTAACCTCGGTATTGTCATAGGCCGCCACTACCGCGAACTCCCCGCCATACTGGCAATTTTGGGCTTGGTAAGTTATGACGATATACTCGGTGTTCATTACATCCACCGGCAACGCCAGGGCGGCATCGGTGGTAAACGTCTCGCGGTTGATCATGTAGCAGATGAACTCCTGCTGGGAATACACGTGTACAGCATGATCGGTGACAGTCGCAACCGGCCAGCCGTTGGCGGACTCCAATGGGATTTCCACAATCGTAACCACACCCGGAGTAAGGCTGACCGTGGTTTCGAAAATCGGTGCAATCGCCGGGTACTTGATATGCACTGAATCGACCGGCTGTTCCGCGGTCAGGTGCAGTTCGGTTTTCTGAATAGGTACAGTCTGGTCATTGTAATTGGGTAGATAAGTTAACAGGAAGTCTTTACCCTTGTTGTCGAAATACTGGGCATTGGCGGTCAGTGCAAAGCAGACCAGAAGCGCCAGCAAAATAAAAAATATCCTGTGTCTTTGATGTTTCATCCTTATTCTCCTTGAATGGGCATTGTGTGGTGTGTCCGATTAACGGGAGTGATCATCGTGATACTAAACTCCTTTCTTCATCCTCTGAACTGTTATGTATGCAAGATTACCTTATTTTCAGTATTCGATGACCGCTTAAGTATCTGTTGTGCGACTATTTCCATTATCGTAAAAACAGCCACAAAGCTTTACAGTTGTCGCCTTCGACAATTCAGCATGAGACCGGTCAGACCGAAGTATTTCTGCCCCGATGACTGTGCGGTTGATGTTTAGATTTTTCGGGCCGAGGCCCTTACAGATATATTCCGTATGACTTTCTGGTCTACTGGAACAGGGGAGTATTCCAGATGATTAAAAGTCACAGTCTGACGTGATGTACAGTCAAAATACAGCAGGCTTTAGCGGTTGTCAATTTCTTTTTCGTTCAGCCTTGAATAGCTTGCGTTTGTGCGGGTTCTTTTGACTGCTTGGAAAGCCCCATTATCAGGCCCAGGACAACCGACCAGAGGGCGGCCAGGCCGATTTGAAAATTGGCCGGCAGGCTGAACGTAACCGTATGGGCCGGTATCCAGAACCAGATCAAAGTCCACCACGCTTTGGTTATTCCAGAGAAGTCCCACTGGCGCAGTATCAGGTTATCCTCGATGCGATGGAAAAGCATCATCTGGGGCCCAAAAAAGAGATTTGTCAGAACCGAGACGGCCAGCGCCCATCCAAAACCGGAGGACATGAACTGTGGCAGAAGGTTGTGCTCCAGAAGAGCTACTGTAAAACCCTTCATCCCTGTGAAGCCGTACTTGATAATGATTCCCAAAAGCGCCCAGGCCACGATTTTACCGAGCAGTTCCGGAAACTTGCAGGGCAGTGTCGGCCGACTGGTTTTCAGGCTGGAGGAGAGGACTTCCCCCAGTGTGCCCAACAGCGCGAACTGTATTGCGGCTGACAGGAGCGGGTTTTCAGATACCCACAGGAGATAGGAGTCCATAAAATAAAGTCTAATAGTTATGTGTGCCGACAACCACTTCCTGGTCGAAATTCTGCTTAACAAGCTCGGCGATCTGCTCAAAATCGAGCGGACACTGGCCGGTTTTTTTGGCCTTGACGATACAGGTGCCTAGGTGTATGGTGTCGTATTCACGGCCGATCTGGCTGGCGATCTCGTTCATCAGCGTCACTTTCGGCATAATTAAACCGGGACAATCACCGCAGTTTCCCAGCGCCACCAACTCGACTTCGTCATCTTTATAGCGTGCGAATTCACCCTCGCGCAGTTGAATCGCCTTGAGACATTTTTCGCAGGCGATACAGAGCTGGTCCTGGATCCGTTTGCATCCGACGATAGCTATCTTCTTTGACATTACCTCTCCCTTCGTTCTGCCGTATCAAATATCGAATATGATACATGCCAGACTATTGCCTGGCAATCTTTTTTATTCAATATACGACGGGAAAGCAAACCAGGTTGGGAGACAGCAGGTTGTCCACTATCAAAATTGTGTGGCATATTCGTGGTAGAGTTCCGAGGAGAGCGCGTCGAGATTCTCCATGTAGAGGTCGCCCTTGTAGCGAGCCAGCGCACGAGCCTGGTAATCGTTCAGGCATTTCAAGCCTCCCAGATGCAGGTAGCCTCCCAAATACTGGGAAAGCACTTCCGCCTGATGGTCGCTCAGCTTGGCGATTCCATCCAGGAAAAGTTCATCACCTCCGAACACGGAGAGCGCCATCGCCTGGTAATCGTTGATTTCGGTCAAGCCGTTAAGCGACAGCCCTTTGCCTCTAAAAGAAGCCAGGGAGGTCAGCTGGGCGTTGTTGACCTGGGCGATGCCGTTAAGCGAAAGGTAATCGACATGGAATCCGGCAAACACTTCCGCACCCTGATCGGTCAGGTAGCGGATGCCGTTGAGGTAAATCGCCTGGCCCTCGTAGTGAGATAGAGCTTCGGCTTCCTCGACCTCCACGAGTGTGATACCGTTTAAAAAGATCTCGTAACCGTTGTAATTCGCCAGATGCCCCGCCGCTTCGGCCGAGATCCGCTCCAGGCCGTTTAAATACAGCCTGTAGGCCAGCGACAGGGAAACATATTCGGCCACGGAATCGGGAAGCTCGGTCAGGCCGGAAAGGTCGAGCCCTTTGCCCCGGAATTTGGCCAGGTGAAAAGCCTGCTTTGGTGAGAGTTCGGTAAGGTTCACCAGGTTCAGGTAATTGCCCTGATATTCGCTCAGCTTTTCAGCCTGCTCGTCAGTGAGACGACCAATTCGCTTGAAATTGCCCTTTTTAAAAGCCTGAGCAAAACTCTTCTCGGAAAGCGGGCCTGATGCAGCCTTCGATTTTGATCCATCGCCACCACCGCACGCTGATAGCAACAGCGCAGTTACGGCGGTAAAAATCGTTATCTTTATAACCTCAGTCAGCACTCTCATTTCGACATCCTTGTTCTCTTCGGTATCGTATATATTTAACGGCCGAAAACGCCAATCTCTTGAGTTTATCTTCTGACATATCGATGCACATCGACATGGAAATGGGTAGTGTGATCACCCGTTCCTTCACCGCGCGCGGTCTCGTCGGGGCCGACCACCAGCGAAAAATGACGCCTCAGCTCGAAATCCATGCGCCTCAAAAATCTCTCCTTGGGTGTACGCGGTTGTCCCAGAAGCGGGCCCCAGTCGCGGCAGATATTGCCTTCCTCGATCCCGTCACGGGGAGGACCATAAAAACCTGCGGTATCGGATTGGTCCCCTGAAACGATATAGTACCAGCAGATATCGATCGCGTTGCCCCAGCCGTGAGCCGAATTACGGGAGGGGTTGTTGGGATCTGCCCGCCCGGGCCAGATCCCGGCGTGGTCGACCTGCACTATTCCCAGTGTTCGCAGGTAGCGGAACAGGCGTGCCAGTGCCAGCGCCGTATTGGCGTTGATCAGGCGTCCCCGGCGTGGCCTGCGTGCTATTGAAATCGGCGCGAACGGGTTAGCTGGTATCGATTCTTCGCCCTCACTTGTTTCGGATTCGTCGCGCGGATGAGGCTCGACCTCCGGAGCTTCACCGGGCGGACTCCAATCACGCTGAGGCTGGCAGGTTGCGTTGTATTTCAGACGAACTCCGGAAATCCAGATCGGGCGCGGCAACACGATCGGGGTGTCGATAAAACGATGATGTACACGGTCGAAGTCGACCCGCATCTCATCCAGTTCATTGAGGCAGGCTTCGCCCTCCATTTCATATACAAATTGTTCATATGCGGCAGGTTCGGGGAATTCGGTCGGAAACAGGTTAGCGGCCTGGACCTGACCGCGACTGCCGGATTCTTCACGGGCCTGCTCCGGAACCACAGTTTCAGCACCAACCGTGAAATCATCACCGCCACATTCGGGACATTCTGTGGGCACATTATCGCGGGATTCGACTTCTCCCACCCATTCGCATTCATTACAGGAAACACGCATATCTACCTAACCCTGAAGCATCTCCTCTTCTTCCGGACCCATAGCCTTCCCTGACTGGCTGGAATCACCTGAAGACATCGCCAAAACTTCTTCCTCTTCTTCTTCCTCTTCACCCATCGCCAGGATTTCTTCCTCTTCATCGGGGGGTTCACCCGACGACAGGATCACACTGTCACCCGCGGGAGCTTCCTCACCGCCGAAAGTTTCCTCGCCGTCGAAATCATCGGGTACAGGCGGTTCGAAATCGATCACCTCTCCGTTATCGAGAACGATCTTGATCGTTCCTTCGGGTATGTTCTCGTGGTAAATCAATCCTTCCGAATCGGTAGAGCCGGTGATTACTCCGCCGGAGTGCTTGAGCGTGTAACCCAGATCGGTTGCAGGTCTGCCAAAAGCGTCCTCGACAATAATCTTGACAGTAGTTTGTTCAACCACATCCTCATCGTTGATTATTGTATAGTTGTTCAAGGCCTCGTTGTTGGCATCCAAACCGTAGAGCGGACAACTGTTTTGATCGCAGGCGGTGTCGGGGAAGGGAGGAGAATCAGTGCAACAGCCAAAATCCAGTTCGGTGTTGGGGCGCAGAAACAGGATCTCGACCCGGCGATTGGTCTGGCTGGCGTACTCATCCGCTCCCGGATGATCGGTTGGAATCGACTCACCGCAGGCGCACATCTGGCGTCCCGGGCAGAAACTCAGATAGCTGGAATAATTGCGCAGGTCATCGCGTTCTTCTCCGAGCATATCTTCCAGTTCCCGACGGTACATATCGAATGCCGCGCCCCAGGTCTGACCGCCCCAGATGCCGTCGACCGCGATTTCTTCGTTGAATATCCGGTTGTAACCCCGCTGGTAGTTGCGTATTGCCTGTGTACTGCGATCCCCGATAACGCCGTCGACCGGACCGGGATCGCAGTTGAGACCGTCCCATTCATGGAAGTATTTCAGGATCGCCTGCTTGTCTTCGTCGGTGTTCTTCTGTTCGACTGATTCTTTAAACATTTCTTTGTTGCCGGTCAAAAGCGCCAGAATCACCCGCGCGCGATGATATGAAAGATCGAAATTGTACTGCGCACGGCCACGCGAGTCGGTATGGCCGGTGACCAGCATCTGGTAGTCCTGATGCTCTTCGGCATACAGGTAGGCCCGACGCACAGCCTGCAGGGCCGGGATCTGTGATTGAGTCTCGGAGGTTTCTTCGATTGGAGCCGGAACAGCGCTGTCTGTACGGAACTGCATATCTGAAATCTCGATCACTTTAACAGCGCCGGTTTCGGGAGTGAGGCCTTCGAGTACCAGGGTGTTCTCCTGGTTGGGAGCTATATTGAATTCCGGTTTGAGCGGCTCGACGAGCATCTGGATTTCTTCCTCTTCTTCATCGATTTCGCTCAGGGCATTGATGTCTTCGAAGATATCATCCAGGTCGAGCTCGACACCTAACTCACCAGATACATTTTCGAGTTCCTTTAAAGCCTCATTGAGCTTTTTGTTGGTATCCTTGATTTCGGGCAAATCGTTTTCAAAATTTTCGAACGAAGTAAATTCCAAAATCTGCTCTGATTGATTCCATTTGTTGAGAGCTTCATCGGCAAGCTTTTTGGCCTTGTCAGCTTTTTGTTTAGCTTCACTGGCGGCGGTGTCGGCCACCTGCCCGACACGCCGGCGGACTTCCCTGACCGCCTCGGCCAGTGTCCTGTTGGTCTTGCGGGCTCCGTCTTTGGCTGTATCAAAGACTTTTTCCGCGCCACGCGTGGCTGCGCTGCCGATCTGGTCGGTGAGCTCCGTGACACGATCCCATGTTCTCGCCAGTGAGCGCCGGGTGATCCTCTGGGCACCCTGGCGCCCCTTGTTAATCAACTCGATTGCGTTGTCTCGAGCAGTTCCCAGGGTCTCCCAGCTTTTTTCCCAGCCTTCGCTGATTTTATCGAAGTCGTTTTCACGAACACCCTCTTTTACAATTTCGTAGGTGTCATTGGCTTTGCCGACAACCTCGTTGATTTTACCCCACGGATCGATATCCTCAATCTCGTTATAGGCCTCATCGATAATCTGGCTGGCTTCCTGCTCAACCGTGTCGAACAGGTTTCGACGAGCCTCGGAGATATTGTCTACCGCCTCGCGCAATTCTTCGAAAGTTGGATGACTGGTCAGCCAGTTGCTGTCCTCTTCAGGCATACGGGGCACCTCGTTACAATTGATAAAATCTACTGATTGCAGTTAATTTTAACATCAGTTAAGTCAATTATCAACAAGATTTTCAATTCGCACCAGATAATCCGGTTCGAATTTGACGACAGGCAAAAAATAAATATATTTAGAAATTCTGAATCGCAGGGAGTGTTGCCCTGTAAACTGTTATAGTCAATGTAACAAAGGAGATAGAATGTCAAAGCTTGTCAAACCAGTTACGTTTCTGGCGGTCATCCTGATCTGTTTCACCACGGTCGCATTTTCACAGGCTAAAAGCGGTGGAAAACTGGACATGAGAGAAAGGATCTTCGATTTCGGTCTGGTTCCGCAGGAAAGCCGCGTGGTGCATAATTTCATGCTCAAGAACGTGGGCGATGCGGAAGTCAATATCACCGAGATCAAGTCCAACTGCGGATGTACCACAGCGCCGGTTGATGAAAACAAAATTGCACCCGGTGATTCTACTGTCATGGAAGTTACCTTCAAAAGCGGCAGGCGTACCGGCAAGCAGGAAAAATTCGTCAATGTAACTACCGATATGGAACCCCGCGGACTGTTCAGGATCGTGATCCAGGCCTGGGTTGAAACTCCGACCCAGAGAACTCCGCCATTGACTTCTGAGCCTCGCACAATCGAATACGCTCCGCGCGATATGAAGCATCGCGGCAAATCCGAGGTAACTCTCAAAAACAACTCAGATGAAACCCTCGAACTTGAAATTGCAGGTTATTATGAACCGCTCGGTCATCCTGAACTGAAAGGCAACAGCCTCAAGCCGGGTGAGACTACAAAACTGGTCTATGATTTCAATGTGGTCGACAACAACAAGCTCGAATATGGTGCCGTGACTGTGAGTGCAAAAGGTGAAGAAATTGATTTGAATTACACGGTCCCGATTACAAAAGTGCGAGTGAAGAAATAGATTCGATACCGGGAGAATATATGCGGGAACCTATCAATGTAGAACAGCTTGATAGTGATGATCTGCGATCATTGCTGTCCGATTTCGCCAAGCGCTGGCTGGCTCACGACGGTCTCTGGTTTCAGGCGGCGGAAAAAGAATTCGACCTCGAGACCGCGATGAAACTGGATACCGAGGCCTGGCGGAGATTCTCTCCGATTGAAGCCAAGCGGATCAAGAAAATCCTGAAACTCAAAGACAAGGCCGGCCTTGAGGGTCTGGCCGAAGCCCTCAAGCTCAGGCTGTATGCCTTCATCAACAAGCAATCAATTGAATTCATCGATGTCAATACGCTCGAGCTCAGGATGGTCGACTGCCGGGTACAGTCAGCCCGACAGCGCAAGCAGATGTCACTTTTTCCATGCAAATCAGTTGGAATCGTGGAGTATACTACCTTCGCGGAAACCATCGATGAACGGATCGAAACTGAGTGTGTCCGCTGTGTGCCGGATGAATACAACGGCGAGTGTTTCTGTCACTGGAGATTTAAGCTCGAGAAATAGAAATTACTATCCGGGGAGATGATTCTGGACTGCCAGCACCTGGCGTTTCCCGTACGCTATCTGATGCAAAAGCAGAAGCAAAAAGCCCAGATCCCGCAATAGATATATCCAGGTGTAGCTGGAGCCCTTGGAGCTGGCCTCGATATCGTGGGTGTTGGAGAAGCATCCGCAGTCCTGCAGGTTCACCCCCATCGCCATGGCGATTACAAAAGCGGCTATGAAGATCAGCATCAGGACAAACATGATAAAAGCTGAACCCCGCGGAAACAGCCCGATTATTAGCGCGAGGCCGATCACAAGTTCCAGGCTGGGGAGCAGTACGGCAGTGATATTGATCAACTGCCAGGGCAGGATCTTGTAGGCGGCGACTGTGATCGCGAATTCGCGCGGATGCAAGAACTTGTCCCAGGCGGCATACAGGAAAATCGCACCCATAATCAGCCGGGTTGCAAGCACTAACCATTCGTTTGCCAGGAAACTGCGTGATGATGAGTTCATCATGGTAAAGCTGTCTCTTCGGGGTTGTCGCCGGTACCAACCGGGAGCTGGTTATCCTGCCAGAATTTCCATCCGCCAAAATATATCGATATGTTTTTATAACCCATGTTGTAATACAGGTAGCGCGCCAGCATCAGGGAGGCATCACATTCAGTACCTGAACAATAAGTTACCAGGTGTGTCGTATCCGTGGCAAGTTCCTCAAACTGAGCCAGATGCTGTTCGAATGTGGCGTCATCACCCTCGAAAAAGAAGTTGATCGCGCTTTCCACGTGGCCATCCTCGTATTCCTCCGGGGAACGGGCGTCCAAAAACAGGTAGTCGCCGGTTAGATAGGCTTTATAAGCTTTCTCGGTGTTGAACAGGTTAAAGACGGTATCCATACCGGGCTCCCATGAAAACGGGTACCAGAGGGTATCGCTGTCGCTGATGTCGGTTAGATCCTGGTAGTACTGAACCCAGGGTATCCTGTTCGATGATATAGTGTTATTTATAACACCCAGAAGCAGTCCGGCGATGACCAGAATAATTACCTGTATGTGAAGTCGGTTGAGCATAGGCGGTTAAAATAAACTAAATTCCCCGTTTGCAAAGCAAAATCTTCAAAAAAAGATACACTTTTCAGCCGGTTTTGTTCCCGTCTCGCTTACGATAAGCGGAGTTTTCAGGCCGCCTGGTTTTCGCGTGCCAGCTTTTCATACTTTTCTTTGATGCGGTTGATCCGGTAATAGGTCGAGTCGGCCTTGCGGTTGATCTCAAGGATTCTTTCCATCCGTCTTAAAGCGGTTTCAGTATCTCCCTCTCCGCGATGCAAAAGAGCCGATATGTAGAGACTGTGGATATGGTTGGGATTTATCTCGAGGCTTTTTTCAATCAGATCGAAAGCTTCCTTTTTGGAGCCTGTATAGTATTTGCCGACAGCCAGCAAATTCCTGAAATGGATGGTCATATCGGGGCGCCAGAAACGCTTGTTTTGTACGACTTCCTCAAGCTCAAGCAGGCTGTCATAGTCCTCACTGAAACGGTTTATCTGAGCATTGGCAAAAACTACCCAGATCAACTTCTCATCGACCAGCGAATTCCCTTTTTCTCCAGATTGGCTGATCTCGATTAAACCCCTGGCGCTGTCGAGGTAAATACGGGCCAGTTCGAGGTCTTCTTCCGCATAGGTAATGGCATGTCCCATCGCCCCCCAGATAAGGGCATTTGTGTCCGGACGGGCATAGCCCAGTTGCATAAGGCTGTCGGCAATCTGGTGTGCCATCTCGAGATCACCCTGGTTCCAGTAGGTACGACCGCGGTTGATCAAAAGCTCGCGCTTTTCGCGGTAGTCCTGACAGAGTTGCCGAATCCTGTCCAGCGACTGATGAGCCTTGATAAACTGCCCCAGGCCGGAATAAGCGTAGGCCATGTGATAAAGCACAAACGAGAAACGGGGTTCAATCTGGTGGGCGGTTTTGAAAGCTTCCAGGGCTTCTTCGTAGCGACCGATCGCCATCAGAATCTCTCCCTTTGAGTCATGGGGGTTGGCCTGGTCAGGAAGTAATTCGCGATAGCGTTCGAAATACCTGAGAGCGGTATCGTAGTTACCACGACCGAATTCCAGATACCCGAGGTTATTGTAAACCGGGGCAAAATCCGGTTCGATTTCGACGATTTTTTCGAACTCGCTGATCGCCTTTTCGATCTCACCCTGCTCCCAGGCGATTGTACCTAATGCCAGGTGACCGTCGGTGCGATTTGGAAATTCCTCAACATATCTCTGAAGGACAGTAATAGCGGAATCAGGCTTTCCCTCGTTGATCAATCGCCTGAAATCGATGTACAGTTTCTCGTGTTTTTTGAGGTTATCGTATTCCTGCAGGGCCTGTTTGAGGTGAAAATCGCTGGCTTCATTTTCACCATAGCGCGCCAGCTGTTCAGCCAGGTAGACATGCGCCATAGCAAAATTAGAATCCAGCTCGACTGCTTCCTGAAGCCTTTCAATTCCTTCGCGGATATAGAGTTTGCCTAAAAGATCACGACTCTCGAGAAACAGTTCGTAGGCTTGCTCGGAGGATGTGGTAAACTCCTTGCTGTCGCGCAGGGCGTAAACAGCCGAAATGATCACCAGCAGTACAAATACTATCAATATTATTCTATTTAACATCGCTTGCTCCAGAAAATAAATAGACAGACCCGCAAGCCGGATTTGTCCGGCCTCGGATCAGAGACGATTATCCTGAAAGAACTTTTGTCGTTTCAGGATACATTATACCTTGTTTATTATCGCTTGAAAAAGGCATTTGTTTCAGTTTTTTAAAATATTTGTAAAACATTACCGGGCAATTTATTACTTTCAGGTGAGTTATAGTTGTCGCGGGTGGCCATATTTTCGTTGACAACATCTGTTTTCATACTATATTGTGGGACTAATTTTTGATAAATTGATGATTGAGGAGGAACGGATCTGAATGCGAAAAACTGAAACGATACGAATCGTGGCCATACTGGTAATTGTGGTGGCTGCGTTGTACTTTTTATTGCCTACGATTCGGTTGATGGTTACCGGCGAGGATGAACTGGCCCGTATGAAAGAGACCGACAGGCAGTCTTACAATGAGCTGATCCGAAGTTCGATCAAGCTGGGGCTCGATCTCCAGGGTGGCCTCAGGCTGGTGCTCGAACCGGAAGTCGCCAATGCTCAGAGCCAGGCGGCCTCCAATGTCGCCGATCAGGCCCTGGTGATTATCTCCAACCGTATCAATGGTATGGGCTTGACAGAGCCGGAGATCCGCAAGCGCAAGAACAACCAGATCGTGGTAGAGATACCCGGCATCGATTCTTTTTCGGTCGCCAGCGCTAAAAAACAGATCTCCCAGATAGCCAAGCTGGAGTTCCGTTTTCTGGAAACACCCACTGTCACCCAGCAGACAATCGAAAAAATAGACTCTTATCTGGCCTCTAAGTACAGCGACCAGATGCCGGATCAGAGCCTGACCGACACTTCCGCTGAAGAGCCCGAAATCGATCTCGATACTGCCGGCACTGATACTGCCGCGGGCGAGGAAGAAATCGAGCTCGAGGACACCCTGCCGGAGGTAGAGCAGGAACCGGAGCTGGCGGATGTCGAAGAGGCCGAGGCTGAGGATATCGAAGAGGATCCTTCGTTTGCCGAAACTTCGCTGTCTGCTTACCTGATGAATGCTGACCGTTCCTCATTTTATATTAAAGGTAATAAAGACCGGGTGCAGAAGATTCTGAACCTGCCCGAGGTTCAGGAGATCATCCCGGATAATTCAGAATTTCTGTTTTCGACCGGACCTGAGGAATTCAACGGTATATTCTATGACCGCCTCTACCTGGTCAAAAAGGAAGTCGTGCTGACCGGTGAGTCGATCGAGGGAATTCAACCGTCGTTCGACCAGTTCCGTAATCCCGAAGTAGTCTTCGATATAAAATCGAATTATCGTGCCAAATGGGCATCGGTGACCGGCAACAACCTCCAGAAACCACTTTCGATCGTGCTCGACGGTCGGGTGGAATCGGCTCCCACTATTCAGAATCAGATTACAACCAGCGGCCGTATCACAATGCGGTCCGGCGCTACCTTTTTGGAGGGTCAGCAACTGGCCAACGTGCTCAAGTCAGGTGCCCTGCCGACTCGCCTGATCGTCAAAGAGGATGTCATTATTGGTCCTTCTCTGGGTAAAGATTCGATCCGCAAGGGTATCACCGCCTCGATGGTAGGTATCATTCTGGTAGCGATATTCATGCTGTTTTATTACCGCGCCTCCGGAATCGTGGCGGTCATCGCCCTGCTTTTCAACTTGTTCGTACTGATGGCGGTGATGGTCATACTGAATGCCACTCTTACAGTCCCGGGGGTGGCTGGTATCGTGCTCCTGGTCGGTATTTCGGTCGATGCCGCGGTGCTGATTTTCGAGCGTATCCGTGAGGAGATCCGTACCGGCAAGACTGTCCGTGCGGCTATCGATGCCGGTTATGCCCGCGCCACGGTGGCGATTATCGACTCGAACATCACTACGCTGATTGTAGCAACTCTGCTTTACTATATCGGTTCCGGGCCGGTCAAGGGATTTGCCGTTACTCTTTCGATCGGTATTTTGATCTCGCTTTTCTCGGCCCTGGTGGTTACTCGTACTATCTTTGAATTCCGTAAAACCTACAAGAAGCTGAGTATTTAAAGGAGTCGGCCATGTTCAGGATAATTGGTAAAACTAATATAGATTTCATCAGCCAACGCCGGTATTCCTTCGTGGTTTCCGGCATACTGCTTCTGGTCGGCCTGTTCGCCTTCTCCATGATCCTATTGGAGAAAGCCAATTTCGGCATCGATTTCTCGGGTGGTACCGAAATGGCCGGCATTTTTGAAAAACCGATAACGACCGAAGAACTGCGCACCGCGCTGACAGACGAGGGTTTGACCGGGGCCCGCATCCAGACCTACCAGATATCGGATACGACCGCCTTTTTGATCAAGATTAAGTCCGGCACCGTGACTGAGGCCGATATCGAAACCGGCGAGGTGACCGACACTGCTCTTGTGGCTGAATCCACCCTGTCTGAAAGAGTCGGCGAGAAAATCCTCTCGGTTATTAACGACAAATTCCCGGGCAACGATTTCCATATGCTGTATTCGAATATCACCGATCCCTCGATCGGTCGTGAGCTCAAGGACCAGGCGGCCTGGATGGTGATCGCGGCGGTGATCGGAATCCTCATGTATATCTGGATCCGTTTCGATTTTCGCTTCGGTGTGGCCGCGACGTTTACGACCTTCCATGATGTATTACTGGTGCTGGGAATCATGTTCCTTCTGGGTCGCGAGGTCAGTATCCTGCTCGTTACCGCGCTTTTGACACTTGCAGGTTACTCATTGACCGATACGGTGGTGGTTTTCGACAGGATTCGTGAAAACCTCAAAACCTTCCGCCGCAAAGGCGATTTCGTCTCCACCGTCAACCTCTCGATCAACGAGGTCCTGAGCCGTACTCTGGTGACTTCGATTACAACGTTATCGGTGGTAACCGTACTGTTCATATTTGGCGGTGAGGTGGTTCATGATTTCGCTCTGACCTTGATCTTCGGAATTATCGTGGGTACCTATTCCTCGGTCTTTGTGGCCTCGCCACTGATCGTGGTCTGGGAAAACCTGGCCCCCAAACGCTTTAAATAAGAAACTGCAAAATTGAGATAACGAGCCTCCGCATATGCGGAGGCCTTTTTTTTGAGAATTCAACTCTATATGATAAATGCCTAAAGATTCCTATTGACAATGATAGGGTTATTTCTATATTAGAAATATGACTAATGACAGGCAAATACAAGAAGTAATGGTTTTAAGTGAGGAGCAGCAGGTCAAGGCGTATGTTCATCCGACCAGAATCGTTATTGTTCAAATGCTCGCTGAACTGAAAATGACTGTCTCACAGGTTGCCAGAAAACTTGGAGTTCATCCAGCCAACCTGACTCATCATTTTAAGCTTCTTCAAAAAGCCGGTCTTATTAGGCTGGTAGAGAAGCGGGATATCGGAAAGAACATAGAGAAGTATTATCGCGCTTCGGCAATTGATTTCGTGGTAAACACAACCCGGAGAAAACAGGTGGATAAAGTTCATCTTGCCCTCTCTGTTTTAAAGGCTGATCTCATAGAAGCTATGGGTCGAATTAAAAAACAGGATTCAGCAGATGTTCTGTCGATCTTAAACAGTGCCAGACTCAGCCAGGCCGATTTCAATTTGTTCGTGCGCAGGCTCAGGGGTCTGGCAAATGAGTTCAAACAGTGTGATTCCGATACCGGGAGAACGTACAACCTGAATGTAAGCATCTATCCGGGTGAAATTTCGAAAACCAGCAGTAAGAATATCTCAATTCTATAAGCGATTTTCACAGTTCAATCACTTAAAAGGTATTTGGGTTTGATTCATGATTAAAGAATTGATTGGAGCGCTGTCTGCTAAAATATCATCTCTGTTTACCTCAGCAGGTTCAACTTCTGATTGGAACTGGCAACCCGTTGTAGGAAGTGATGAGGAATTGACGGAGGTTTTAGGGCAGATTTGTGACGAGTTCGATCAACCTGCCATGTCCGTCGCGATAATAGTCGGTTCTGATATAATAGCGAAGGCGGCAAGCGGTGTTTGTGAATACGGAATGAATACTTCAGTAGACATTTCCAGTCGTTTTCATATCGGCTCAACCACAAAATCGATGACCGCGATGCTTCTTTCGGCATTGGTTGAAGACGGTAGTTTGAGCTGGGAAATGACCCTCGATCGGCTCTTGCCGGAGATTGAAATGCGGAATGAATACAAACAAGTAAGTCTGCACGATCTGCTGGTCAATCGGGCGGGGATCGTACCATTTCAGCAATTTGGTCAGGATGACCCGGAGCTGACCGAAAAAATCTGGAAAGAGATACCTTTGGGCTTCGCCGATCCTGTTCAGCAAAGGCTTGAGATGGCAAAAGTTCTGCTAAGTGCGAAACCATTCGTAAAACCCAGAACCAAAGCTGTATATTCCAATGCCGGCTGGGCAATCGCCGGTTTGATAATAGACAAAATCACCGGAAGCTCGTATGAATCGGCTTTAAGGCATAAAATTCTTGACCCTCTGGAGATGTTCGAAACAAAAGTTGGCGGATGGCCTGCATCACCTGCAGATTTGAACCAGCCGCGCGGCCATTATCCACCCGAACAGGGTCATTATTCAAAACCCAAAGCGCAGTCGCTACAAGAAGATTATGTTCTGCCATTTTGGATGAATCCTTCCGGGGGCGTCCATTGCAGTATCAGCGATCTTGCCCTTTATGTTCAGGAGAACCTTCTTGGTCTAAAAGGAGAAGGGAAATTGCTTTCGAGAGCGAGTTATAAAACTATTCACAGTATTCAGGTAACCGCTAAAATGAGGGAAATGTATATCGGTTTGAAAAGCGACGCGGATGCTTCCTACGGTTATGGATGGGCGGTAGTGCCGGTAGAGGGTGATCTACTAAGCATTGCTGATGGAAGCGGCGGTACGTTTTTCGCCAGGTTGATAGTATTTCCGCCTCTCAACGCAGCTTTCTGCGGGTTGACGAATTGCGGTAATGGTGCTGTGGCCCTTGATTGGGCAATCGAGAAAACTACCGGATTCGAGTGGAATAGCCATTAGTTTAATCTGCTTGCATTAAGGCCTTAGACTAAATTCACACAAATTCCTGTTTCAGTGGATTTCAATCATTCACGGTTGATTTGATCTAATCAATTTTTTTCAGATAACTGGCGGGGGTGGTCCATCTCATTCAGGTTAGTATCTGAAAAACAGTATAAAAATGATAGCATCAAACTATTCATCTGCATACGAGCGGGTCATCAATTTCGGATGTGTATCCGCCGACTTTCAGCGACAGTTAAGATGCCACAAACCCTCGTGATTGTTTATTATTGCTGATTTCGCGGCCTGTGAATTTATATCCAATATTTTAAATTCGACCAGCGTATAGAGTTTACAGGTTGTGAAAAAAAGATTGGTGAGGTTTTTTCTTGACCGCTTTACTCAACAGTTGTAATCTTTTCAAAGCTGACGGATGCACCATGTAAGTTAAGGCGAGCATACTGATGGATCTGGAACTATTATCACGAGTTCAGTTTGGCCTGACTGTCGGATTTCATTATTTGTTCCCACCGCTTTCCATAGGACTGGGGCTTTTTCTGGTTATAATGGAGGGCACTTATCTCAAGACAAAAAACGAACTCTACCACAGCATGACCCGTTTCTGGGTCAAGATTTTCGGCTTGATATTTGCCCTGGGTGTGGCCACCGGTATCGTCATGGAATTCCAGTTCGGTACCAACTGGGCCACTTATTCGCGCTATGTCGGCGATGTTTTTGGAAGCGCTCTGGCGGCTGAGGGAATTTTCGCCTTTTTCCTGGAATCCGGGTTTTTGGCGATCCTGCTGTTCGGCTGGGACAAGGTGTCGAAGAGAATGCATTTCATTGCAACTGTGCTGGTGGCGTTCGGGGCGCATTTTTCTGCCATCTGGATCGTGGTCGCCAACAGCTGGCAACAGACCCCGGCCGGGCATCATATTGTCGGTACCGGCGATACGGCCCGGGCCGAGATCCTCGATTTCTGGCAGGTTCTCTTTAACCCCTCGTTTCTGGACCGTATCAGCCATGTTTTCATGGGATGCTGGCAGGCGGGGGCTTTTTTCGTCCTGTCGGTGTCAGCATTTTACCTGCTACGCAACAAGCATCGCGAGTTCGCCAAAGCTTCCATGAAGATAGCGGTCGTGATAGCCGTGGTATCATCATTATTACAGCTCGTGACCGGTCATTCCTCGGCCCATACGGTAGCACGTACCCAGCCGGCTAAATTAGCCGCCTACGAGGGACATTTCCCGGCTGAGGCTCCGGCCGGATTGTACCTGTTCGGGTGGGTCGATGAAGAGAATCAGAAAACCACCGGGTTTGAGATTCCGGGATTTCTGAGTTTTCTGGTGCACTGGGACAGCGAGGCACCGGTGACCGGGTTGAATGCCTTCGCTGAGGAGGACAGGCCTCCGGTCAATATCGTCTTCCAGTCCTACCACCTGATGGTGGCGATCGGTATGCTCTTGATCCTGATTTCGCTTATGGCGGCGGTGAAATGGAAGCTGGGCAGCCTGTTTACCACCCGCTGGTTTCTGACAGTACTTGTGTTCTCTGTTCTTCTGCCACAGCTTGCCAATCAGCTGGGATGGTTTTCGGCCGAAGTCGGACGACAACCCTGGGCGGTATACGGGCTTTTGCGCACCGAGGATGCGGTCTCGGTTTCGATCGGAGCGGGGCATGTAATCTTTTCTCTGATCCTGTTTATGCTAATTTACACCTTGCTTTTTGCGCTGTTCATCTATCTTCTCAATGAGAAAATCCAGAAAGGTCCCGAGGGGATCGAAACTTCGGAGGGAAAACTGGCGGCATGAATTTCGCCCTCGATTTAAATTCAGTCTGGTTTATATTGATCGGGATCCTGTTTGCCGGGTATGCCATGCTGGATGGTTTCGACCTGGGAACCGGCGCGCTTCACCTGTTTACAAAAACTGACCAGGATCGGCGGATCATGTTGAACGCAATCGGCCCGGTCTGGGACGGTAACGAAGTCTGGCTGGTGACCGGTGGCGGAGCTCTCTTTGCGGCGTTTCCCGAGGTCTATGCGACTTCGTTTTCCGGATTCTATATCGCCATGATGCTTCTGCTGGTCGGGTTGATCTTCCGCGCGGTCGCCATTGATTTCAGGAGCAAACAGGAGATGAAATGGTGGCGGCAGTTGTGGGATGTCAGCTTCTCGGTCTCCAGTATCCTCTCATCACTTCTGATTGGTGTGGCGCTGGGAAATATCGCCTGGGGCATTCCGCTCGATGCCCGTGGTGAATTTATCGGAAATTTCTTTACGCTGTTGAATCCCTATGCCATCATGGTCGGGATTACGACTGTAGCCCTGTTCATGATGCACGGGGCGATTTACCTGGTTATGAAAACCGAAGGCGAACTGCAGTCCCGGATCCGGGGCTGGGTCAACAATACGATTGTTTTCTTTATTATCTGCTATGTCACCACGACTATGGCAACTCTCCTGTACGTGCCGCATATGTCGGCCAATATCAAGGCCAATCCGTGGTTGTTCGTAGTACCGCTTTTGAATATGCTGGCGGTTGCCAATATCCCGCGCGAGATACACCACGGGCGCGAATTTCGTGCTTTTCTGTCATCCTGCGCCTCGATGATAGCGCTTCTGGCCTTGTTCGGGATCGGGATGTACCCGAACCTGATTCTTTCCAATCCGGAAGTCGCCAACAGTTTGAATATCTACAATGCCGCCTCCTCGGATAAGACGCTGGGAATCATGCTGATAATTGCCGCCCTGGGAATGCCTATGGTGATCGCATACACGACCAGTATCTACTGGATTTTCCGGGGTAAGGTGAAACTTGACTCCACCAGCTATTGATTTCTCTTTCAGGATGTAAAACAGATGATTGTCCGGAACTCTTTATTCAATCCGGGCTTGACAAATCCGGATTTATCCTTAAAATCCATAATAAATCTGATTGCTGGCTGATTTTCCTGCCGATTCCATAAACTTTCAGGGCACTTGAGCGTTTAAGAGTATATGATGGAACGATTTATTGTAGTTATTACCTGTCTCTGTTGCGTATTATTATGTATGTCGGATCTGTCCGGCGCGGAGGATACACCCTCCAGTCTGCAGATCGCCCGGCTGAAATATTTTGGCGGGGGGGACTGGTACTGGGGACCTTCGGCTCTGCCGAACCTGATTGAATTCGTGGATAGAAACACTCCGCTTCAGATCGCACCGGAGGAGGTCCGGCTGACTTTGACCGATGAAAAGCTGTTTCACTACCCATTTCTATACCTGACCGGTCATGGACCCGTGCGGTTTTCAGTAGAAGAGGAAGAACGGCTGGCCCTGTATCTGACAGCGGGCGGTTTTCTGTTCGCCAACGATTCCTATGGTTTACGGAAATCGTTTATGGAGGAGATGGAGCAGGTCTTCCCGGATACAGAACCGGTCGAACTGCCGTTTTCGCATGGTATATTCAATTGTTACTATAATTTTCCCAACGGTCTGCCCAAGATCCATGAACACGACAAAAAACCTCCACAGGCATACGGGTGGTTCGTGGATGGTCGCCTGGTGGCGCTTTTGGCCTATGAGTCCGATATAGGTGATGGGTGGGAAGATCCTTCAGTTCACAAGGATTCACCGGAAAAACGCCAGGCCGCCCTTAAGATGGGTGCCAATATATTAACCTGGGTACTTTTAAACTGAAGAGGATGATATGCCCGAAGACAAACAAATCCAGCTTCTGACGACGCGTTTGAAAAAATTGGGGGGGCATATCCTTTCGATCAGGCTCATGTTCGGCCTGATGCTGTTGATCGCACTGGCCGCCATATCCGTTTTTGTGGCCACCGCCGTTCACGGCCTGTTCTACCTGCCGGTCTGGTTCAGGACGGCTTTCGATATACTGGTCGGGATCAGCGCATTCGCGCTTATGATCTGGTTTATATTCCGTCCGCTTATCCTTCGTCCGCGGGTGGAAACCTTAAGCCTGCTGGTCGAGAGGAAACATCCAGGCTTGAAAAACCGAATGATTGCCGCTCTGCAGCTCGAAAAGGAATTATTGCAAAACAAGCAAAATTATTCGCAGGTACTGATTCGTCAATGTATCCAACAAGCCGAACAACTGAGCCGGGAAATCGATTTCAAATCCAGCTACCGACATCCGCATCTCAAAACCGGTCTCAGACTGACCGCGATCTCGGTCGTAGCTGCTGTGGCCATGCTGGTTTTATTGCCCGGTTTGTTCTCGTCCTCGTGGCAGGTCTTTTCCGACCCGCTGACCGAAATCCCGCGAGAGTTGACTTATGATTTGGTGGTCGAACCGCAGTCTGTCGATGTGCTCAAATTCGATGACCTGAAAGTGAGCGCCTATGTATTCGGTCATAAGCTTCCCGAGGATGCCAAAATTTTCTGGAAAGTGGCAGAGAAGTGGCGGGAAAATGAATTCAAGCAGGGCAACGAAGCCAGCGAGTATCCTGAGTTGCAGTCCGCAAATTTGAAGACAATCAGCGATACACTGATTTTTGACTATACATTCGAGGAAATCCGTCATGACTTCGAATACTTTGTCGAGGTCGGTGATCTCAGGTCTCCGATGTACAAGGTCGCGGTGGTCGACAAACCCCGTATCAACAATATAAAATTGTCATATTTCTATCCTGAATATACGCGTCTTTCGCCGGTCGTGATCGATGAAAACGACGGCACTGTGCAGGCCCTCAAAGGCACCGAAGTCAAGCTCGAAGCGCTGGCCAACAAGCCTGTCGCTGAAGCCGAGGTAGTCTTCGAAAATGGCAGTTCACAAAAGCTTAAGGTCGATTCCAATCAATTGTCCGGGACGTTTCCGGTTGATCGTGACGGGTCATATCATATCAGCGTGGTGGATGCGATCGGCCATCGTAATCCAGATCCGATCGAGTACCGAATCATGATGATGGAGGACCTGCCACCCTCGATTCGAATCGTCAAGCCGGGTGGAAATATCGACCTGGATGATTACCTGGCATTCGATCTGCACGCTTCGCTTTCTGATGATTTCGGTTTCTCGAAGCTGGTGTTGCATTACACAATTCATCTCTCAGCACTGGAACATCACCAGGACTCGACGATTTTCAGAATCGACCAGAATAAGAGCGATCAGTTGATCGAATACTTCTGGGATCTCTCCAATAAGGGGCTTTACCCGGGAAGCTATGTCGATTACTACTTCGAAGTTTTCGACAACGATTATATATCCGGTCCCAAGTCGGCTGTCTCGCGGACATATACCGCGCGTCATCCGACGATCAACGAGATGTTTACAGAAATCGAGGAAGCCCGTGAAGAGATGATTTCGGATATGATCGAAGCTCTGCGCACCGAGCAGAAGATAAAAGAGGCTGTCGAGAAACTGCATGAGGACCTGCAGTTCTCCGATGAGATCGACTGGGAAACCAAGCAGGATATCCAGAAGACTCAGGCTGAGCAGGAAGAGCTGATCAAAAAATTCGAGGAGGTCTCCAAAGATTTCAAAAAGCTCAATGAGCAAGCCAAAAAACAGGACCTGCTGAGCCTCGAGATGATCCAGAAACTCAATGAACTGCAGAAACTGTTCGACCAGGTGGCTACTCCCGAGATGAAGGATGCGATGCGCAAGCTGGCCGAGGCGATGGAGAAAATGGACAAAAACGAACTGGAAAGGGCGATGAAGGAATTCGAGATGTCGAGCGAGGAAATGCTCGAAAATATCGAGCGCTCGATCGCACAGCTCAAGCGTTTCCAGGTAGAGCAGAAAATGCAGGCGATGGTAGCTATGGCGGAGAAGATGCTGGAGAATCAGGAAGGTATCAATGCCGATGTGTCCCAGGCTCAAAAGGAGCAACTGTCGAAGATCAAGCCCCGTCAGGATACTAATAAAGATGAATTTGAACGCTTGAAAGAACACTCCAAAGAGCTCGAAAAAATGCTCGAGGAGAATCAGATGCAAAACGACCAGAGCGCTGGAAGTTTTTGCCAGGCGGTCAATGACAACCAGGCTGATGTGCCGATGGAGAAGGCCTCGCAGGCGATGAGCCAGAAGGATCAAGAGCAGTCGGCACAGCAGGGCGGACAGGCCTCGATGGACCTGGAGAAGCTGGTCGACCAGATGAAAAACGCCCAGTCCCAGTTCTCCAACCAGATGTCGGCCGAGATGGTGCAGAAAATGCGCGACGCGGTCGATCAATTGCTGTATCTCTCGGATGAGCAGGAACAGCTTTACAATGAAATAGAACCCCTCAGGCCGTTGTCCGGAAGCATGAACGAGCTGGCCCAGAAACAGCAGAATTTGACCTCGGAAACCGAACGGATACGTAACGAACTGGTAGATATGGCCAAGCAGTCGGCCTTTATGCAAAGCGCTATCGATGATTTCATGGAACGCGCGCTGTCCTCGATGAGAAGTTCGGTGGAGGCGATGTCTAACTCGAATCAACGCAGTGCCGCCTCCTACCAGAACGAGGGTATTTATTCACTCAACCGCTCCGCGCAGACATTGATACAGTCATTGAACAACCAGTCGCAGTGTAACTCGAGTTGCAACAAGAATCAGTCGATGTTCACCAAGATGAAAAAGATGTCCCAGAGCCAGAGCAAGGTCAACCGCCAGACGCAGAATATGTGCAATAATCCGGGCAACAACATGGGTAAACCATCGGCCGAACAGCTTCGCAGGCTGGCCGCGGAACAGTCCCAGATCGGGCGCGGGATCCAGGAGATGGTGGACGAATTCGGCAACCGCAAGGATGCCCTCGGTCGACTGGATAAGATGTCCGGTGAAATCAGGGAAGTGGTCGAAGCGCTCGAAAAGGGTGAGACCGGCCCGCAACTTATGGCGCGCCAGAAAAAGATCTATTCGCGTATGCTCGACTTCCAGCTTTCATTGGAACGACGAGATTATTCTGAACAGCGTAAGGCCGATACCGGCCAGGACGTGGTCCGCGAATCTCCCGATGAACTTGATTTAAAGGGCAACCTGTCCGAATCCGAGTATCGTGCCAAGCTCGAAAAGTATATGCAGGAAACATATCCGCCTGAATACGAAAACCTTGTTAAAGATTATTTCAAGGCGTTGATGCAGTCTGATAACCGATGATTAAGCGTTCGCACACAGTAATTGTAGTTCTTCTATTATCTCTGCTGGTACCGGTATTCGCTCATGCGATCGAACCCCAGCATGCCAAGCAGTTGACTATGGCCCGGCGTTACCTCGGGGAGGGGATGACCGAGGAGGCGTATTCGATTCTGGACAACCTTCTCAAGCTGTACCCATCGGAACCCCGTATGTTAAACGAGATTTACAAACTCTATAAAGACAACAAGGACTACGAACGAGCGCTTGAATTACTGAATCATCGCCGTATGGTCTTCCCGCGCGACAAGAGTCTGACTTTAGAGAAGGGCAGTCTGTTTCTTCGTATGGGTGAGGATGATTCGGCCTCGGTCGCCTATAATAAATATCTGAAGCGCATGGGGCATTCTCAGGCCGGCTATAAAAATGTATCCCGGGCCTACCAGTTGAATGGATACTACCGTCAGGCAACGGAGACATTTTTGGCGGGACGGAAACAGATCGGCGATTCATCGATGTTTGCGCAACAGCTGGGCTGGCTTTACCGCCAGAGACGTAATTACAAAGACGCCACCCTCGAATTCTATAAATTCATGACCGCCGATACAGCCAACCTCCGTCACGGGATTTCGGATATACGGAGCCTGATTAGTTATCTCGACGATTATTCCGAGCTTAAAGACGCGTTTCAGCAGATAATTGAAAATAATCCCGATGATTTTCATGCCCACGATTTCTACGCCGAAATTCATCTCAGAAAAGGCCATCTCGACAGCGCTTTCGAGGCGGTCAAAATTGCCGACAGCCTGGACGAAAAAGACGGTCGTCATCTGTTATCATTCGCCAACAACTGCCTGACGCAGAACCGTTTTCGGATGGCCGAGAGAACCTGCCGGTATATCCTGGACAACTATGATAATCCGCAAAGCAAGGGTATGGCCGAGATCCACCTGGCACAAGCCTATCTCAACCTCGAGCGACCTGATTCAGCTATAATGATCTATCATTCGATAATTGAAAAGACATCGTCTAATCAACCGCGCTGGTTTGACGGTATTTACCTTTTGGGGAATACCTTCCTGGAGCATCTCTACCAGACCGATTCAGCCCGATACTACTTCAACCAGTTGATCGAGAAAGATCGCACAATGCGCTGGGCTGACCGGGCGCGTATGAAGATCGCGGATTCGTATATAATCGATAATCAGCTCGAGCGTGCCGACAGCCTCTATCTCGCTGTCAACACCAACA
>WJMC01000070.1 GCA_014728145.1 Candidatus Zixiibacteriota bacterium
GATAAAGATAAACAGGACGTTCTTCCATCCCAGAAAAGCTCCCAGCATAGCGGCCAGTTTGATATCTCCTCCACCCAGGCTTTCTTTTTTAAAGAGCAAATCGCCCAGAACGCCAACCAGAAGCAGGCCGACGCCACCGACCAGAATACCCAAAACCGATTCGAGCGTTGTGATCTGCGGATTTACAAAAGAAAACAGCATGCCCAGCACAATACCGGGATAGGTGATCTGGTCCGGGATAATGTAATGCACGAAATCGATCAAAAAGACAGCCAATAGAGCGAGTGTAAAGATTGTGTAACCGACAAACTCCCAGCCTGGCCCAAATACCATGTAAAAGCCGACCACAATCATGGCCGAAACGACCTCCACGATCAGATAGCGAGGCGATATCCGCTTCCCGCAATACTTGCATTTCCCCCGTAACAGCAGATAGCTCAATATTGGGATGTTGTAGAAAAAGGGAATAGTCGTTCCGCAACTGGGACAGAAAGAACGCGGTTTAATGACTGATTTACCAAATGGCAAGCGATAAATCACCACATTCAAAAACGATCCCAGGGACAGCCCCAGAAGTCCCAGCAGGGTATAGATGTAGATATGTTGAGACCATACCGGATCCATATTATATCTAATCGGAAAAATGCCTGATAAATTTAAATTTCAATTAGCTCAACTCGCCTAAAAGTGCCAGCGCCATGGAGGTGAAGGCGATCGCGGCAGTCTCGAAACGCAGCCGGCGGGGTCCCAGGGAAATCGGCAGAGCCCCGTTTTCTTCCAGGATGATCTTTTCCTCGCGACTGAATCCGGCTTCCGGTCCGATCACCAGGAGAAGCCATTTCGGAAGCTGGCCTTTGAGCGCGGTATCGAGCGGGAGAGCATCCCTGTTGAGGTCAGCGTAGTAACTCGATTCATAGAAATGCAGGTAGCGCTTAAAATTATGAGAACTGCCAATATCCCGCATCTCCGGCACCACACATCGCAGTGACTGTTTGACCGCGCTGATCGAAAGCCTTTTATGGCGTTCGATCTTCTTTTCGATTTTATCGTCGTCTTTTTTTACAACCGACTTATCGGCGGTATAGTACACAAACTTGGATACCCCCAGCTCGGTACATTTGGTGATTATCAGGTCCAGCTTGGGATCTTTTGTCCAGGGAACCGCCAGCGAAAGCTTGAGCTTGGGTTCGTTGATATCCATATCAGTGTTGAGTACTTCAGCTATCACTTTCTTTTCATTGTTGTCGGAGATGCGCAGAAGATAGCGATTGCCGAGACCGTCTGTGGCGTATATCTCATCACCTTCACTCTTACGGCATACTTTGGTGATATGAGTACTCTCCTCTTCTGAGAATATGACCTCATCGTTGTTTACATTTTGAGGAGAGACATAGAAATATGTAAATGCTTCCTGCATACTATTTCATCCTGAGGATATAACAAAGCCACTCGTTCAACTGTATTATATTTATATCGGCAGAAATACGGTTTTCAATATATTCACTCAGATCGTTTCTCTGTTCATCGAGGATACCGGACAGGATCATAGTCCCGTCAGGCTTTAATACTCGCATGAAATCATTAAAGAGTTCAATGATGCCGTCGTAAATCAGGTTGGAGATCACCATGTCGTATACATTTTCGCCGGTGACTTTATCCATGGAACCATGCTCCGCCTGGAAGCGATCCGCAACACCATTAATCTGAGCGTTTTCTAATGCGTTGGGGACAGCTTCCAGGTCGATATCCAGACCATAGGCGGATTCCGCTCCCAGCATGAGCGCGTAAATCGAAAGTATTCCCGACCCCGTACCGAGATCAAGAACCTTCATGCCGGGTTTAACTTCGCCTTGAAGGGCATCCAAACAAAGCCTGGTGGTTTCATGCTTGCCGGTCCCAAACGCCATCTTGGGTTCGATTGTTATTACTTTTTTATCATTGTAATCGTTTTTATCCCAGGGTGTTTTAATCACGATGTGGCCCAGATCCACCGATTTGAATTCACGCTGGTACTGGCTGATCCAGTCTATTTCCTCGATCTCCCCGCATTTAATTTTAAATCCACCTGACGGAGCCGGGACATTCATGAGGTCCAGATACTTTTCGAGTTTTTCTATTTTCGATGTGGCATCATCAGCTTTAGGAATATAGAATATCACCCTGATCCCATCATTGACATCCTCGGTGACCAGTCCGAAAGCGATCTCTTCGATGATAAAATTAGCGACGAGTTCTTCCTGATCCCGGGGGATCACCAGGGATACTTCCGTGTATCCGTTCGGAGATTTGCTGTTATCCATCTTCCCCGCACTAAAACAGACAAGCATTTATAGTTTATACGCCCAGGGTTTCTCTCAATTTTTCAAAGAAGCTTTTTGAAGGTTTGGGGGGATTGATTTTCTCATTTTGGGCCAATTCCTCAAACAGCTTCTTAGTTTGTTCGTCCAGGCGAGTCGGTGTCCAGACAGCCACCCGCACGAGTTGATCACCTCGCCCCATTCCACGCAGGTGGCCAATCCCCTTGTTGCGGAACTTGAAGACCTTGCCGGACTGTGTGCCGGCCGGGATATTCATCTCCATCTCATCTTCGAGTGTGGGCACCGTGATACTTGCTCCCAGCGCGGCCTGTGAAAACGAAATCGGCACCTCGATTACAATATTATCACCCTGTCGTGTGAAATGTTCATGCTCTTTTTCGTAGATCATGACAATCAGGTCGCCGTTGATACCATCACCGGGAGCCTCATTGCCCTGTCCCCGCAGGGTCAGGTAATTGCCCTCGGAAACGCCGGGCGGAATCTCGACTTTGACTGTTTTTTCAGCGCTGACAACGCCTTCCCCGCGACATTCCCGGCATGGTTCGGTAATGATCTTTCCCTTGCCCCCGCACTGGTCGCAGACAGTGACCGACACCATCTGACCGAGCAGAGAGCGGGTAACCTGTTGAACTTCTCCCCGTCCCTTACATTTCGAACAGGTCTGTCTGGCCTGTTCAGAGGCCGCCCCGGAACCGTCGCATTCGGAGCATACTTTATGATGGCGGATCTTGATTTTCTTTTCCACCCCAACAGCGATCTCTTCCAGGCTGAGTTTGAGGTCCACACGCATATCGCGGGCTTTAACCCTTCCGCGTCCACGACGACGACCACCGGCCATATCGCCGAAGATATCCTCGAATCCACCAAAACCGCCGAAATCGCGCATGAAAGCCCGAAGCGCGTCGGCGATATCGAATCCGCCAAAACCGCCTCCAAAGCCTCCACCGAAGCCACCGGCCTGCTGGTTCAAACCAGCATGGCCATACTGGTCGTAGATTTGACGACGTTGCGGGTCCTTGAGGACTTCGTAGGCCTCGGTTGCTTCCTTGAACCTGTCCTCAGCCTGCTTATCGCCGGGATTGCGGTCGGGATGATACTTGAGTGCCTGTTTACGATACGCCTTTTTTATTTCCTGGTCACCGGCATCGCGTGAAATGCCGAGCACCTCGTAATAGTCTCTTTTTTCAGCCATTTTGCTCTTTCACTCAAGGGATGATATTACTTTTTATCGTCGTCGACAACTTCAAAATCGGCATCTACCGCACCATCTTTAGACTCGCCTGACTGTTCTTTGTCTTCACCGCTTCCTGCTTCCGGGCCGGTTTCCTGCTGTTGCTCGCCACCCGGCTTTTGGCTCTGCTGTTGCTGGTACAGGATTTCAGCCAGCTTATGCGAGGCTGTCATCAGGTCGTCGATTTTCTGCTTGATGATCTCGGCTTCTTCTGTCTCCATCGATGATTTCAGCTTCTCGATAGCTTCTTCGATATTCTTCTTATCTTCTTCTGGAATCTTATCAGCGTTATCCTTGAGAGTTTTTTCAGTCGTATAAACTGCCTGATCAGCCTGATTGCGAAGATCGATCAATTCCTTTTTCTTCTTGTCTTCATCCTCATGAGCCTTGGCGTCATTTACCATCTTATCGACTTCCTGGTCCGACAAACCGGAAGAGGATTCGATCCTGATTTTCTGTTCTTTACCAGTAGCTTTATCCTGTGCGGAGACATTGACGATACCATTGGCGTCGATATCGAAAGTCACCTCGATCTGGGGTACACCGCGCGGGGCCGGAGGTATTCCGACGAGATCGAATCTTCCCAGGGTACGGTTATCGACCGCCATTTCGCGTTCGCCCTGGAGAACATGGATCGAAACCGCCGGCTGGTTGTCCGAAGCGGTCGAGAAGATCTGGCTTTTCTTAGTCGGTATAGTCGTGTTTCTTTCAATCAGCTTGGTCATCACGCCACCGAGAGTTTCAATACCGAGGGAAAGAGGCGTGACATCGAGAAGCAGGACATCCTTGACATCGCCTGCCAGCACCCCGCCCTGGATGGCTGCGCCGATCGCGACTACCTCGTCAGGATTGACACCCCTGTGCGGGTCGCGCCCGAAGATTGCCTTGACCACTTCCTGTACCTTTGGCATTCTCGTCTGGCCACCGACCAAAATCACCTGGTCGATATCATCCGGCTTCAGGTTCGCATCGCGCAACGCGCTCTTACACGGTTGTTCGGTCCTTGAGACAAGGTCATCGACGAGCTGTTCCAGCTTAGCCCGGGTCAGGGTCAGATCGAGATGCTTGGGGCCGGACTGGTCTGCGGTTATGAACGGCAGATTGATTGAAGTCTGGTTGGTCGAGGAAAGCTCGCATTTTGCTTTCTCGGCCGCTTCTTTAAGTCGTTGAAGCGCCATTCGGTCCTGTCTCAGGTCGATACCATTTTCCTTTTTGAACTCATCAGCCAGCCAGTCAATTATGCGCTGATCGAAATCATCACCGCCCAGATGGGTGTCGCCGTTGGTCGAACGAACCTCGAAAACACCTTCTCCCAGCTCCAAAATAGAGATATCAAAGGTACCGCCACCGAGGTCATAAACAGCGATCTTCTGATCGTCCTTCTTATCCAGGCCGTAAGCCAGCGAGGCGGCTGTTGGCTCATTTATGATGCGCAGGACTTCCAGCCCGGCAATTTTGCCGGCGTCTTTGGTGGCCTGACGCTGGGAGTCATTGAAATAGGCCGGAACCGTAATCACAGCCTGGGTGACTTCGGTACCCAGGTAATCCTCGGCGGTCTTTTTCAGGTTCTGCAAAGTCATCGCGGAGATCTCCGGCGGAGCGTACTGGCTGTCACCGACCTGAACCCGGCAGTCACCATTTTCACTGGAGACCACGTTGTATGGAACGATCTTTTCTTCCTCGGAGACTTCCTGATGCCTGCGTCCCATAAATCTCTTTATTGAAAAAATAGTGTTTTCCGGATTAGTGATAGCCTGTCTTTTGGCAGGCTGGCCCACCAGCCGTTCCCCGCTTTTGGTAAATGCTACCACTGAGGGAGTGGTGCGGTTACCCTCGGCGTTCGGGATTACAACCGCTTCGCTGCCTTCCATTACGGCCACGCATGAATTCGTAGTTCCCAGATCTATACCGATAACTTTTCCCATATATTTCCTCCAGATCGATTCAATCTATATATTACTGGTTGTCTTCCTGTTTGGGTTTGGCCACAGCCACTTTAGCATGACGCAGAACCTTATCTTTGAGCATATACCCCTTCTGGATTTCCCGGGCAACGAAATCTTCCGGGTATTCATCGGTCTCCACAGTCATCACCGCTTCATGGTAACTGGGATCGAACGGTTTACCCACGGCCTTAATTTCGGTCAATCCCCTGGCCTTGAGAAGCTTGTCGAACTGCCCGTAGATCATTTCCATGCCCTTGTAAACCGCCTCGACATTTTCAGCCGACTGGTCAGATTCAAGCGCGCGCTTGAAATTGTCGGTAATCTCCAGAAGCTCGGTAATCAAGCTTTTGTTGGCAGATTCTGTCAGGCTTTTCATTTCGCGAGCGGTGCGTTTTTTGTAATTGTCGAATTCGGCCGCCAGCCTGAGGTTTTGTTCTTCACTTTCTTTGAGCTTTTTTTCAAGCGAAGACAGTTTATCGACCATCTTTTCCGCGCGTTCCATTATGCCGTCGAGACCGAGGGATTTTCTGCTCTCTACATCGACAACGACTTCTTCACCTTCGTTTTCAACAGCATTTTCTTCTGCTTTTTTATCTTCGGTTTTAGCTTCTTCCTGCTTTTGACTCAAATCTCTCTCCTCATCCGCCATATCTATTTCACTCCTTGGATAAAATTTCACTGATGACTTTAGAAGTGTAATCAACGATCGACATCAACTTGGAATATTGCATCCGGGTGGGGCCGATTACACCGATTGTACCGGTCGATTTACCAGCCGAATAGGTCGAGGTCACCAGGCTGCAACTGTCCAGGTTTCCCAGGTTCGCTTCCTTTCCGATTGTCACCACGACACCATCGGAGAGCGCGATCGAATTCAACACCTGTATGATATTCTTTCTTTCCTCAAGAAAACTGACCAATTCGCTGATTTTCCGCGGATTCTGAAATTCCGGCTGAGAGGCTATATTTGGCGTACCGACGATATGGATATCCTTTTCTTCCTGCGTAGTCAAAAGTTTGTCGGCGGAATCGACGAACAGCCTCAACAGACGGGCATCGCCATAAGAAACGTCACGGAATCTCTCATGAATGGTTTCAATTATCCGGCCCAGCTTGAGTCCCACCAGGCGTTCGTTTAATATTGCCGAAGTCTCCTCCACCATCTTGGGGTTGATCGAGGTTTCGACTTCCATTACTACAGATTTTACTATACCTGATTTTATTGCAATCACCAGCAGAAGCTTAGTTTCCGCGACCGGGATCAGCTCCAGACGGGTCAGTATCCCCTCTGTAAATCGAGGAGCGACCGAGACACCGAGCTGGCTCGAGATGTTAGATAAGAGCCTGCAGGCCTGCTCGAGAATCTGATCGATCGCCATACTGCCGGTGGTCAACTGACTTTTGATAATCGCCTTTTCCGTATCGTTGAGAGGCTGGATTTCGATCAGGCTCTGGACATAGATCTTGTATGCCTGCTCGGTCGGAATCCGTCCGGCCGATGTATGTGGCTGGTAAGTCAGTCCCCTGTCCTCCAGGTCCTGCAGTGTGTTGCGAATGGTGGCGGGTGAAATGCCCAGCCTGTACTTGTTGGCCAGACGACGTGAGCCGACCGGCTGGGCTGTTTTTATGTAGCAGTCGATCAGGGCATGCAGAACCTCAATTTCTCGCCTGCTCAGGTTTTCGCTGTTCAAGTCACTCACCTCGTGTATCTGTCTGGCACTCTCTACCGATGAGTGCTAATTCTATATCAAAAAAAATAGGGTGTCAAGCCCTATCTCAAAAATGCAAATTCAAATCTTATAACGCTTTCGCATCCGATAAGTTCGTTAAAAAGCGCTTTAGACCTGTTCAAAAACTGTCTACTTCTTTCTCTTGTCCGACTCCTTTTTAGAATCTGTTTTACTGGTGTCCCCTTTGGCCTTGTTTTTAGCAGAGTCAGATTTATATTTATTCAAATCATCAGCTTGCTTTTTCTCGGTTTCCCTTTTCGGTTCGACCTTGGTTTTCTTACGTCGCTCAGATTCGAGACGATCGTCGACCCCGTTGTTGTTTTTGTCGATAAAGGGCTGATATTCCCGGGAGTCCTGCTTCTTTTTATCCTGTTTCTTCTCCGCAGAACCGGAATCCTTGGGCACTTTATCGACTGCTGGCAATGAACTTGTCGCCAGCAGGAGTAAGCCTGCCGTCAATATGAATACAATTCTTTTCATCATGGCTACACACTATAAGTTGTCGACATTTTGTCAAATGTCAACATATAATTTACAAACTTCCGGTCAACTCGTTCGAATAAATTACTTAATCCGCTTGGATTTCGAGCCACCGCTTTTTGAACTCGAGGAGGATCCACTTTTTGAGCCACTGCTTCGGGAACTGGAACTACTGCTCTTTGAGCGGTAGCTTCCGCTGGAACCTGAATTCGAGGATGACCTGCTCTTGGTCGAGTATCCGGATGATTGTGATTTAGTCCCGGAACTGTTCCTGCTTTTCGAATTTGAGTTGTAGGCTGGCCTTGAATCGGTTTTAGTTTTGCTTTTCCTGTTGTAACTCGGACTGTTATTGCGCTGTTTGTAGGAACTGCTTCCGGAATAACCGGAGGATTTATCCGATCCGCTCTTTGTGGATGAGTTTTTCCACTCGAAACGTGAATTTGGAAGTTCCCGCGAGTCAGATTTGTAATTATATGATTTCGAATCTGACTTTGAACCGGATTTCTTCTCGTATGTCCCGGAACCCGATTTCTTGCTCTTTGTGTCGGTTTTTGATTTCGTTTTCGTTTCACCTGGTGATCTGGTTTTAGACGGACTCGAAGATTTGGATTTATAACCTGACTTTCGGTCGTATGTGCTTTTATCCTTGCTTTTCGTTTTTCCTGATTTAGAAGTATTGGTCTTGTATGTTTTTCTGTTTTTATCCGCACTGCCCTCGTATTTGTACTTCGATCCTTTGCTCTTGTAACCTGCGCCGTCTTTATAGCTTTCGCGTTTGGTCGTATAAGTCTTCGATTTTCCGGATTTGCCCCCAAATGTATACTTGGCTGAGCTCTTGTAGCTGATCGATTTCTCCCTGGGGTAATACTTGTTCGCTACCGGGTCACCTGACCCATCCAGACCACGTCTCTTTTCAGACTTCCAGCGATACTTGCCATCGTAATAAAGATCATGGGTACTACCGCTTCTGATCCGCACCCGTCCAGAATAATAAATATCACCGTGGTGAACAATGCGCACATTTCTCCAGCCGACACATACTCGTGGAACAAACAACGGAGCGATACCATAGTAGATGCCGTCGATCCAGATCTCACCGCCATAGGGATAATCGATATAAATTACACCATACCAATCCCACGGATCCCACCAGGGATCGTAGTAGACCGGGCGGTAGTAATAGGGATGGTAGACGAAGTGGACGTCGTTGTGATAGTAATCATAATCGTCATAATAGTATGAGTCCCAGGCATACTGCCAGTCCTGGCGTACCTTGAAATAGGTGTAGTCCAGGTCACTGCGAAAATCGCGCCAGTTTTCTATCCTGAAATAACGTTCGTTGATATATTGCAGGTACCGGATCGCTTCGCTTTCACGGTCGATCGGTCGCCAGTTGTCAGGGTCGCGGAAATTCGAGCCCCAGCGGGGGACATCGAAGTAATCCTCGGAAGCGACCGCCTGTATGAATTCCAGTCCCGGATCACCATTGACCCGCAAGACAAAGTCATCGTAGTAATCCGGAATGGTGTATACCCGTCCGCCCTCGATAAAATGGTCATCGCGGGGATCATAAGGATACAGCAAATTGATGTCACCCTCGGTGTTCAGATCGTAAACCGTGACATAGCAATCCCTGTTGGCCCTGAAATACACCACCAGGTTTTCGCCCTGTCCAAATGATGCGCCTTCTTCTTTATTTGTCCAGACCTCTATATCAAGCGATCCATCGTGGCCTTTAACGCCACGCCAGCCGGGATAGTTATAAGCCTGAGCCGCCAGTGAGGCGGACAGGATCAGAACAATCGCAAGGCTGAATGTCAATATCTTAAGCCGTTTCATAGCGATCACCTCTCAACTTTATTATTCATGATATGATAATTCTGTTTATTGAACTGCGCAAGCTCCCTCTGGCCGTAACCAAAATCATGAGCTGGACGTTTCGGCGCAAGTTCCGGGTTGCCCCTGTCGACCTGGTAGGCCCAGTCGAACTTGACCCATCCACCGGCAACGCTGTAATCTGTTACGCGCAGTTTTGCGAAATGATTGTCGGCGGTCCAGATGATATAGCTATGGCCCAAAATTAACTCGGAATAGCCGATTTCACTCCAGCCGTCCTCGGGCGACCAGTCAACCGCGTCCAGATTTGAGGTGTAACCGTAATCCTGAATATCCGTCTGATCGTTCTGGACATTGATAAAAAATGCGCCGACACCGTCGTTGTTGACGAAGTAATCGAACCAGACGTCGGCATCGGGATCATCGCCGTCGACCACCTGGTAGCGGGAGAAATCGAACGCTGAAGCAGTCGGGTCCTGATAATAATCGTAAACCCGGACCCCGCTACCCTCCGGCCGCGGAGTATCCGGAACGTAATCATAGGAGAGATCGGATTCGTTGCGGGACTCATCGACCGCGCTGACCGCGTAATAATATGTATTGCCGTTGGTAACGTCACGATCGACGAAATCGGTCTCCTCGTCCCAGTAAACCTTGCCGATTTCATAATAGGGCCCTTCGTTGTCTTCAATCGAGCGATAAACCACGTAGAAATCCAGATCGTACTCATCATTAGGGTACCAGTACAAAAAAACCGCCTCATCGCCGGTCACCGAATAAAGACCACGGGGAACGGCCGGAGGAGTGCTGTCGTAGCCTATCAGGCAATCGTCACAATCCTCACAGCCCAGAAAAACGGCCGTTCCCCATGTCAGAAGGATTAGCCCGAAGAGAAGCTTTATAGTTCGTAAATTTTTTGCAGTAGCCGAGTTCATTTCCTTCCTCCGTAAAAAAAACTGTTTTCTGTGGTTATTATATTGCATAGTTCATGCCAATTCCCACAGCCATCATGGCAATCTCCTTAATCATTACCTGACAATAGATTATATGACTTTTACTGCTTTAGTTAATTCTTGAAAGATTTTATTGTGCCCCCGCCCTGCACATATTTTGTGCTGGCCTTAAATTATATGCATTGAATTTGTACTCTTAAAATCGTCGCCTATACTTTACTGACAGGATAATATTTATCTTGATTTATCAGCTTTTTGATATATATTGTTGTTTATTAAGCGATTGAGAGAATAATTCCAACCCGGGAGGAGCAATGCCCCAACGACTTGTCACCCTCTGCATCGGTTTTGTCGTGATCTTTTTTTTACTCACTTGTGGAAGCCTTTTCGGCCTTGACCAGGAGGTTGTTTTCCAGGACGATTTCTCCGGCGGTTCGATGGAGAACTGGATATTGACTTTGGGCGACTGGCATAGTGAGAATAATTCTTTTTGCACGATCTCCTGCGGTACGTGAGGGGGCGGAGCATTTGCACGAACCGTGAGTTCGTATGTTTATGATGAGGGGCTGATTTTGAGTACCCAGGTGATACTGAACGAGTATGAACCTGACAAAAATCGATCTCTGCGCTGGGTGGATGATTTCACCAACCAGTTCGCATTGTATTACCATAACGACAGCGCAAAGATCTGTATGACTGCAATTGTCGACGGCATATCGGTTTACAACGACTGCGTCGAGGTTGACAGCGCCGAATGGCTCGGACAGGACGGTATCTGGCATGAGCTTACGATCGAATTGATCGGTGATGAAATGGTTGGACTGCGTGACGGCAAGGTCATGCATGAGGTCCAGGACACGCTTTTGATGAATGCGTATAACTCTGGTTATATCCAACTTTCACTTTTGAACGCGCAGGTCTGCTTTGACGATGTCACCCTGATTTCGCTGGTGCCGGAACCGTATGTATGCGGGGATGTTAATCTCGACGAGAACACCGATGTGTCCGATGCTGTTTTTATCATTAATTATGCTTTCGGAGGCGGGACTGCTCCTGAGCCGTATTATGTCGGCGATGTCAACTGTGACTCCATGGTGGATGTCTCTGACGCTGTGTATATAATAAATTATGCTTTTGTACCCGGTTCACCGCTTCCCTGCCAGAACTGCCCATTGTAAATAGCGGTTTTAGTTCTGACTAAGTATATATATTATGGAAAGATAGAGCGATTTTTCGCTTGACAGAATAGGATTTTCGTTTATTATTAGAACGGTCTAATGATTTACGGCTTGTACCGTCTTCACAGTCGTCTGGCTTTTGAGAAAACAACTTAAGAGGAGCTATTCCGCTGGTGTTGTCAACTACACAAATTTCCGGCGCACTGGGTTATCAGCCGGTTGTTTCCCCCGAAATAGCTTTTATCAATACCGCAAAAATATATATGCAGCTATTGAGCAAGGATACTGTTGCGCTCCAGGATTGAGCTGTACACAGATCAGAAAGAGCAAATTTCCTGCAAATCAGGTGTATCCGAATTAATTTGAAATAATACTTTATAGATTGCCAAACTGAATGACAGGAGGAAGTAATGCAAAAAATTTTTATGGTAGTGTTTTTTATACTTGTATTCGCCGTCGGATTGATGGCTGATTCCGAGGGGTTTCGCGGTCCCGACAGGATATCTGCCAATCCGACAGTGACCATTCATGAAAAAGATGACAACGGAGTGACCAGTTTTGTGCGCGGTCAGCTCTCGGAAACTCGTGCTACCCGCGGCCAGGAAGCCCAGGTAGCATTTGAATTTTTTGAAGCCAACCGTGGAGCCTTCAATATGAACAGCCCGAGCGAAGAGCTTTCAGTCAAGCGCATGGATGTCGATGAAATCGGAATGCGACATCTACGCCTGACGCAGAACTACCAGGGATTGAAGGTGATCGGAGGTGAGATGATCGCTCATTTCGCGCCCGATGGTGAACTGCGTGTGGTTAACGGTAATTACGAACCTGTTAAAAATCTCGATGCCCGTCCCAATCTCGACCCGACGCAGGCGACCCGGATAGCTACTGACGATTTGGCCGGATTCTTTGGCGAGGGTAAACCGGATGATCCCGAACTTGTTGTATTTCCGTGGGAAGGCGAATACCATTTATCCTGGCGCATGTTTGTATATTCCGATTCCCCGATGGGACGCTGGGAATATTTCGTCGACGCCAGGACAGGCGCTGTTATCTTCAAGGCCAACCGGATCATGGACGCCAATGATATCGGCACCGGTACCGGTGTGATGGGCAATACTTTCAATCATCTCGATACCGACTACAACGGATCTGTTTACGAGATGATCGACTATACCCGTCAGTTAAACAATAATCCGCATGGCCATAACGGCCAGATGCCCGACGGCAATTACATTCAGACCAATGTGGCCGGATCTTCATTGCCGGGCAGTATCGCCACCGATGCCGACAATGTCTGGAATGAAAGCTCTCATGCGCCGGCGGTAAGCGGGCACGCCTACACCTCGATGGTCTACGACTACCTGTTAAACGAGTTTAACCGCAACAGCTATGATAACAATGGCGCATCGATGCTGACGATCGTCAACTACTCCGGTGACGGCGACAACAACGCCTACTGGGATGGAAGTCGAATTGTTATCTGGAGCTGGTCCTCCGGATGGCGTTCTCTGGCCGGATGTCCCGATGTTATCGCTCATGAATGGGGCCACGCGGTAACCGAATACACCTCCGGGCTGGTCTACCAAAAAGAACCCGGCGCATTGAATGAGGCTTTTTCCGACATGATCGGTGCCGCCTTTGAGTGGGCACACGATTCCATTGATACTCCCGACTGGGACATGGGAGAAAATGGTCGTGAATCGGGTGTACCGTTTCGTTCGATGTCGGAACCCCATGACTTCAGCGATCCGGATACTTATGGCACCAGTGATCCCTACTGGATCGATGTCGTAGGTTGTTCACCTTCATGGCTCAACGATTACTGCGGTGTGCATACCAACAGCGGTGTCGGCAACAAGTGGTTCTTCCTGCTGTCTGACGGCGGAACTCATAACGGCGTAACTGTAACCGGAATTGGTGTCGAGAACGCCATGCAGGTTGCTTACCGCGCCAACGCATTTTACTGGACTTCGACAACGGACTATCACGAAGGTGCTCTGGGAACGATCAGTGCCGCCCTGGATCTGGACGCGGCCTGGACCAACGCAGTGGCGGATGCCTGGAACGCGGTCAATGTGTCCACGCCGGGACCGTCGCTGGTTTTCGATTATCCCAATGGAGTTCCGGAAAGCGTGATGCCGAATCAGAGCGAATCCTTTGAAGTCGAAATTTCCGGTATTCTCGGCGGTTCGGTCGTGGCCGGTAGCCCGACACTGCATTACAGCATTGACGGCGGTTTGTTCAATACCACGCCGATGACATATCTTTTCGATGATCTCTATTCAGCCTCCCTGCCTTCTGCCGAATGTGACAGCCGAATTGATTTCTATGTCTCCGCTGATGAAACTACCAGCGGGACTTTCAACGACCCGGACCCGTCGACACCGCACAGCGCGTTAGTTGCGACCGAGATCACATCCGTTATCGTGGATGATTTCGAGAGCGACCTGGGCTGGACGGTTTCCGGTGATGCCTCCGACGGCCAATGGAATCGCGGCACCCCGGTTGGTGGTGGTGACCGTGGTGATCCGCCCAATGATTACGATGGTTCCGGTCAGTGCTACCTGACTGACAATGTCGATGGCAACTCCGATGTCGACGGTGGAACCACTATTCTCACTTCACCGGGTTTTGACCTGTCAGCCGGCGATGGCCTGATTCATTACGCCCGCTGGTATTCGAATCACTCCGGCGCTGATCCCAACAACGACGAAATGTATGTTTATATCTCAGCTAATGGCGGTGCTAACTGGACACTGGTTGAAACGATCGGCCCTGTTGACGAAGCCAGTGGTGGCTGGTATGAGGTCGACTTCTGGGCCAGTGATTACGTTGTGCCGTCCAATCAGATGCGTGTTAAGTTCGAGGTTTCCGATCTCGGAAGCGGATCTGTTGTGGAAGCCGGGCTTGATGATTTCTGGGTCAAGACCTATGAATGCTACGATTCCGGTCTCGTTATCGTTACCGATAACCTGCCTGACTGGACTGTCGGCCGGCAATATGACAAACAGCTCGAGTCTGCAGGCAGTACCGGCAATGTTGTGTGGTCCGATAAAAATGGTGACCTGATCGGTACAGGTTTGCAACTTAATAGTGACGGTCTCTTGACCGGCATCCCGAGTTCAACCGGGCAGATTACATTTACCGCTATGGTCGAGGACGACGCGCCCTCTTCCGATGAAAAGCTGTTTACTTTTAACATAAACCCGTCGCTTGAGATACAGACCGCCACGCTTCCGGACTGGACAGTGAATCAGCCGTACTCACAGCAGGTGGTCGCCACCGGCGGTACCGCGCCGATCGTGTTCAGTGATTTAAACGGTGACCTGGCCGGAACCGGCCTAAGCCTGTCTGGCTCCGGTGAAATCTCCGGCACCCCGAACACATCCGGACTTCTCGAATTTTCGGTGATGGCTTACGACGCCGCCGGTGACTCTGATATGCAGAGCTACTCGATTACGATCAATCCTGCAATACAGGTTACTACTCAATCGCTTCCGGACTGGACTATCGGTCATGCTTACACTCAGCAAGTCGAGGCTGTCGGAGGTACCGGCCAGTTGACATTCATCGACCAGAACCTCGGACTTGACGGCACCGGTTTAAGCATCTCGGCCTCCGGAGAAATCAGCGGGACGCCTTCTGCAAGCGGACCGATCAGCCTGATTGTGCGTGTCTCTGACGAAGCCACCGATACCGAGGACAAGCAGTTCGATTTCACGATCAACACGGCAGTTGCGATCACTACCGATTCCCTGATAGATGCCGAACAGAACAGTGCCTACAATATGCAACTGGCATCCACGGGAGGCACATCACCTCTGATTTGGAGCGACAAGAACAATGATCTCGATGGCAGTGGATTGACTTTGTCATCAGAAGGTCTTCTGTCCGGCACGCCGGTCATCTATGGCGATATGTCCTTTACAGCCCATGTTGCCGACGATGTTGGAAGTTTCGATGAAAAGGTCTTCGACCTGCATATCGAACAGTCCTATATCTGTGGCGATGCGAATGCTGACGGATTGGTGAACGTGACCGATGCTGTCCTGATCGTCAACTTCGCCTTCGGTGGCGGTGTCGCTCCGGATCCGGAGGAATCCGGTGAAGTAAACTGCGACGGCATAGTGGACGTTTCCGATGCCATCTATATCATCAATTATGCCTTCATACAGGGCAGTCCGGCTCCCTGCGAATGCGGGTTAATGACTGCACCGATGAAGTAATTGAATATACAGTTTATAATTTCAATGAAGAGGCTCGTGTCTGCACGGGTCTCTTTTTTCTTGACTTATCAATAAAATGATATTATTTATGCAACCAGCACTGCTTACTAAGTAAATGATTATCTTAATAAGATCGTACGCGGTATAAATGAGTTGAAAAGCAGTTTAACATTTTGTAGAAAAATATTTCCCCACTAAATCACACCTATGCGGGTATGATGAAAAGGGCTGTTGTCACCAAAACAACGGCCCTTTCTCTATTCAGGCCGGGTAAGATCGTAATCTTTGATTTTCATGCGCAGGGTATTGCGGTGAATCCCCAACAGGTCGGCAGTGCGGTTGAAGTTCCAGTCCGTGAAATCCAGCACTCGCAGGATATGCTCTTTTTCGATTTCCTTGATACTTTTGATTTCCGCTTCCGACACAAATGCCCGTTTCTCCTGTGAAATTTCTTCCACATTCAGTGGTAGATCGGTTGAATCGATGACGTCGCCTCTCAGGAGTACGATTGCTCTTTCAAGCACATTGACCAGTTCGCGCACATTGCCCGGCCAGTCATAGCGCAGAAGCAGGTCTTTGGCTTGAGGTGTTATGCCATTGATTTCTTTATTGAACCGTGTGCTGAATTTGCTGATGAAATGATCTGTCAATGGCAGGATATCATCCCGGCGTTCGCGCAATGGCGGTATATGGATATTGATCACGTTAAGCCGGTAGAACAGATCCTCGCGGAATTTCTTCTCTCTCATCTCTCTTTTGAGGTCGCGGTTGGTGGCGGCAATAATACGCACGTCGACAGTGATCGGGCGGTTTCCACCAACCCTTTCGAAAGTTTTATCCTCGAGCACACGCAGGAGTTTGACCTGGATCCCGGCCGGCAGTTCACCGATTTCATCCAGAAACAGGCTCCCATCGTCAGCCATCTCGAAACGTCCCTCCCGTGCCGAGGTCGCACCCGTGAAGGCACCCTTGGTATGGCCGAAGAGTTCAGATTCGAGCAGGTTCTCCGGCAACGCGGCGCAGTTGACCGCCACGAAATTGTTTTCTGCTCGACCGGACATACGGTGAATCGAGCGCGCTACCAGTTCCTTGCCGGTTCCCGATTCACCTGTCACCAGCACGGTGCTGTCAGTGGGAGCTACTGAACTGACAGTCGATAGTACCTCTCTCATTTGCCTGCTGTCACCGACTATCTCAAAGCGGTCGTAATTCTCATTGATCTGCTCTTTAAGGAAACGATTCTCGCGCAGGAGGTAATGCTTTTCCCCGGCACGTCGGATCAGCTCCAGGAGTTCATCGAGGTTGGTGATCGGCTTGGTAATATAATGGTAAGCTCCGCTGGTCATAGCAGTCACCGCCGTTTCGACGGTACCGTGGGCAGTAATCATGATCACCTGCAGTTCGGGATCGATCTGCTTGAGGCGGGACAGCAATTCGAGACCATCCATGCCGGGCATCTTCTGATCCAGAAGCGCAATTTCAAAGCTTTCGTTCTCATAAATATCGAGAGCTTCCTGCCCCGATCCGGCGGTCTTGATACGATAGCCTTTTTTAGACAGGTATCCGGCCAGCATCTCCCGCTGACTGTCTTCATCATCGACAATCAATATTCTAAAAGCAATCATTTCAGTTCTGCAACTCTATTTGAACGGTGACCGTTACAAGCAACCTGACTTCGCCATTCAACCCAGAATTCTCCGTCTTTACGTATCTATGCATGATTTCATCGTCGTCATCATCCGGGTTCAACCTGCCATTGGGTCTTCCCTCTTTGATCGATAGAATTCTTCCCGTCTTGAGGCCGAGCGCTTTCGCCATCTCCCGCGCATTCCGGCCAGCATTTTCGACAGCTTTCAGGTATGCTTTGCGCACGTATTCCTGTTTTCCGGGATAGATATAACCGGACGCATTGAAACTGTCAAGTCCGGCATTAATTAAAGCGTCGATAAGTTCCTCTTTTATATCCCCGGCTTCGACGGCAATAAGCACTTCACGCATCACCTTGTAAGTTTTTTCTTTACCTGGCTTCGCGGTTCTTTCGTCAGACGAGCGAACTTCAAAATTGCGAATCTCCATATTCTCATCGTCTATGGAGAACAACTCGAGGATATCCTCGATCGCTGACAGGCGGGAATCATTGTCCGTTTTAGCTTCTTCGAGATCCTCTGACAAACTTATTATAGGTATCCTGATAACCTGCTTTTCCGGCCTGATCGCAATTTCGCCCTCGCCTGTAACCGTAATAGTCCTGGTGTCAGATTGCTGTGCACTTAAGCCGATGCTCGTAATCATAAATATTCCAATTAAATATATAATGACGTTTTTCATTGGGCCTCCCTGTTTATCGAATGATAATCGTTTACTCCCGTATAGTCATCAAAAACAGTCCGTATAATTAGAAAAGGTGGAGCTATAATCCACCTTTTGCGTCGGATATGATTTTCATGCCGGAGGCCGGAATCGAACCGGCACAGCAGTTACCTGCCGAGGGATTTTAAGTCCCTTGCGTCTACCAATTCCGCCACTCCGGCATAAATTGCGGTAGAACCGCGTTTGCGGGATGTATCAATATCAAATTAGTGAAAGTTTAAGTCAAATAGTTTTTAAGATTTTTGTGGATCAGCGGACAGTCAGGACACCTTTTTCGAAACTTGGTACAAATCCCTGTGAAGTGGTATCATAAAATGCCAGCCGGCCTGCCGGAGCTATAAAAGCGGTGTCGATGACCACTTCCTGCAATGGCGATGATTGAGCGACTGTAAGATGAAGTACGAAGATATTGCCCCGCCCGGTATCGATGATTTCGTTTTCATCGAAGAAAGCAGTCAGGACTACCTGATTCTGAGCGGAATAAATATATGAGTTCACCTGCGACAGATCAGCCAACCGACCCTGCGAATAGGTCACGGAGTCAAGGTTGATGTAATCTCCGTTACAAGTCAGTGGCAGTACCAGGCCCGCCAGCTCAACAGTGTTTTCCATGTAGATTTCGACCTCGGCAGTAGAAGCGGGTGAGACATTTACTGATTCGATTCTGACCAGATCCCGGAGCGGACCTGATTCATCGCCCGGACCGACCCCGTCATCGTCAGAACAACCGTAAACAAACAACAGGAGGGAAAAAAGTAGCATTACAAAAAATCGCATAGTTTAAACTTAGCGTCAAAGGCATTCGGGGTCAAGCGGATAATTATAACTGCCTGCTCAAAACCTGAAATTTTATACTTTTATTTTGCGATAATAATCCAGAAATTGTGTCTAACCTGAATTGCGATGATGACTGAATACAACCTTATACAAAAAGTAGCCAAAAAGGACTCTGCGGCTTTCCGAAAGCTGGTGGAAAACCATCAGTCCCGGGTAGTTTCGCTGGCATTTCGGTTTGCACGCAATCGCCAGGACGCTGAGGATATCGCCCAGGAGGTGTTTCTCAATATATGGAAAAAAGCGGGAAAATTCCGGGGTGATGCGGATCCATCCACCTGGATATACCGGATAACCGTAAATACTGCGTTGAACTACCTCAGGAGCCGTAAAAAGGATGATAAGCTGGTTTCCGAGGAAGCTCTTCAGTATGAAACCGCCTCTCCCAATGATCAGCCCGACCATGTTCTGGAGGCCTCAAACAACTCTGAAACTCTTTACGAAGCCCTGGACGAGCTCCCCGAGAAACTACGGATCCCATTTATGCTCAATAAGATGGAAGAGCTGTCTTACCAACAGGTGGCCGACACCCTTAAATTGTCGCTTTCCAACGTGCAAACACGGATTTTTCGAGCCAAAAAGAAACTGCAGGAGATCCTGGTGAAAAAATTGAGAGATTGAATGAAAGAATTTGATAAATATCGTGTCAAATAGAGCGAGGTGAAGATGATATGAAAAAATGCGCTGAAATAGAAAACAGGCTGATCGAGTTCGTCGAAGGTGAACTCAGCCGGAAAAATCTGAAAGAGTTCGAGGACCACCTCGCAAACTGTTCCGACTGTTGCGAGCTCGTGGCTCGCTTCGAGTCGGTTTACAGGGCGACTGAGGCCGAACCGGCACTCGAGATTTCATCTGACTTCTATGCTAAAGTACAGGCTAAAGTCGATGATTACGAGGAAAACCATGTCAGCCTGTCAGATATTCTCATGATCTTCAGTGGTAAACTGAAACCAGCGTTCGCAGTACTGTCTCTGACAATAGCAATTGCTGTCGGTTATATCATGGGACACGGCATTACTGATTCCCGAATCTATGAGGCCAATGGCTCAGAAGACCTCTTAAGCGATTACTACAATCTCGAAATGTTTGAGGCTGTACCGGACAATTCGCTTCCGGGTTTGTACCTCGAGCTGGGTGAGAACGGGGGGTTAGATGAATAAAAAAGCCTTTATTATAATTATCGGATTGTTGACGGTCGTCAACCTGGTGGCTACGGGTACGATTCTTTACGAGCGTTTCACGCACCCAAAACCAGCGCCCTTCAAGAAACACGAACGTCCCGATCATTTCAAGAGAATGCGCGAGAAACTCGATCTCACTCCGGAGCAGATGCAATCTCTCGAAGAATCTCGTCGGGAATACTGGGAATATGCAAAGGAACCTATCCAGGCAATCGGCCGAATGAAACTCGAGCTTTTCAGGGAGATGACCGAGGAAACTCCTGACCAGAATGATATCGATTCATTGATCGAGGAAATCGCCCGGCGCGAAATCGATCTGAAGAAATTCACGGTCGAGCATATCCTCGAGGAAGGTCGTCATCTCAAACCCGAGCAACGCCGGCAAATGATTAAGATGTTCATGGACAAGCTCGACGGCGGTAAACATCGTCCGATGATGCACAGGAAATTCAGAAATGACAATAGAGGAAAACACGACGAAAACTCTTTCGAGCATGGTGGCCACCCTGACAGAAGATTTCCGTCGAGCGGATTTTAGAAAACCAAAAACAAGGAGGCCTGTAATGAAGGCGAGAATAATCACTCTGACAGTAGTAGCACTTTTGATCCTGGGTACGGCAACGATCTCTGCCCAGGGACCGGGACAGCGCCTGCGCGGTGACTTCGAAGATTTCCCGGAGTTGACATCCGAGCAAAAAGAGCGAATGGCTGACCTGCGTTCTGATCACAAGAAGCTGATGATCCCCAAGCGTGCTGATCTTAAGCTCTTGATGGTGGAATATCGCGAGATGATGCGCGATGATGCTTCCCAGTCGAGGCTGGAGAGCAAGCTGGACGAGATCGGAACCCTGCGTACCGAAATCAGCAAGATGAGGCTGGATCATCGGCTCAAGATGAAGAGTGTCCTGACCGATGAGCAAATCCAGTACTTAAAGGACCACCCGCGTATGATGAAGTTTTTGCACGGTAAGCAGAAAGGTCATCGCGGTCATGGTTGCGATCGGCCTGGTCGAGGTTACAAAGGTTTCGGCGGTCCGCGTTTCCATGGCGAGGAATTCGATGATGACGAATTTGAAGAAAGTGGTTTCGGATTCCTTGGATGCCTCAATGGAGGGCATGGCAACTGTGACAGGGAATGCCCGCGGTTCTGATAAGTGCCTGTAACTGCATTGCCGGGAGAGGGTGACCTCTCCCTTTTTTTATTGACACCATTCCAAAAATTTATTAGAAACGAATTAATGGGAATTATTGAACAAATCAATTCCGTTCTGGGCGATATCTCCGATTTTCTGTGGGGAATGCCACTGGCGATAATTCTCCTTTTGACCGGCCTGATTTTTACAATTATCCTCAAATTCGTTCAGTTCCGTGGTTTCAAACACGGTATCGAATTGATATCCGGTAAATACGATCAGCCCGAGCACGAGGGCGCGATAACTCATTTTCAAGCACTTTCGGCGGCCCTTTCAGCAACCATCGGCACCGGCAATATCGCCGGCGTGGCGACCGCTTTGTACTGGGGCGGTCCGGGTGCGATCTTCTGGATGTGGCTGACGGCGCTGTTCGGAATGTCGATCAAGTTCGTCACCTGTACTCTTGCTCAGAGATACCGCAAGATTGATCCGGACGGCAATGTGCGTGGCGGTCCGATGTATTACATGGAGCTCGGTCTCGGGCGGGGAGCTAAATGGCTGGCGGTGATGTTTGCGCTTTTCACCGCGGTTGCCGCCTTTGGAACCGGAAATATGACGCAGGCAAATTCGGTCGCCAATGCATTTTCAGGATTGGTACTGGGGCCCAAGGCCCAGGGCGACCTGTGGCTAAAGCTCGTATTCGGAGTGGTCATTGCTTTTCTGGTTGGACTGGTGATCATCGGCGGAATCCGCCGGATCGGCCAGGTTGCCTCGAAAGTCGTTCCTCTGATGAGCGTTTTCTATGTCGGGGGCGCGTTGTTCATTATTCTCTCCAACCTGGAGTCAGCGGGGGCTGGAATCGAGCTGATCTTCAAATCAGCTTTCTATCCCGATGCTGTCTCGGGCGGAATGGCTGGATCGGCTTTCATGATCGCTCTCAGGTACGGTGTCGCGCGCGGTATCTTTTCCAACGAAGCCGGGCTGGGAACCGCCCCAATGGCGCACGCGGCCGCCAAGACCGATCAGCCGGTTCGTGAGGGACTGGTGGCAATGCTGGGGCCGTTTATCGATACGATCCTGATCTGTACCATGACCGCACTGGTGATCATAATCTCCGGAAGCTGGACAGCCGTTGAAGGGGCCGAAATGACCTCGCTGGCGTTTGAGAAAAGCCTGCCAGGATTCGGTCATTTTATTGTCTCGATCGGTCTGATTTTTTTCGCTTTCTCGACACTGATAAGCTGGTCGTATTACGGCGAGAAAGGTGTCGAATACCTGTTCGGTCGAGGCAGTACGACAATCTATAAGTGGATATTTCTGATATTTATCCCAATTGGCGCCAGTATCAAGATCGAGCTCGTCTGGAACCTGTCGGATATCGGCAACGCGCTTATGGCAGCGCCCAACCTGATCGCTATACTTCTGCTCTCCCCGGTTATCGTCAGGATGACCAATAAATATTTCAAGTGGCTTAAAGATTCCCGTAAAAAGGGCTGATTTAAAGGTTTGACTTTAACGGTCTGCATTGTTTTATTCATCCGGATACCGCGAATGCCTGGAATCTAAACAGGAGGCTCAAATTGCAAAAATCACCAGATCTGTTGAACGCTATAAAACTGATTTCGAGACAAGATCCGGACAAGATCGCTCTGGGACTGGATTGGTTTGCCGAACATATAACCACTCTGGAAAGCGAAGACTTTCGCCAGGCTCTTCAAGCAGTCGCCTCGGTTTTCACTTATGACACCTATGAGAATCCGGAATACCAGACTGTTGTCAACAAGGCCGTCTCTGTCCTGGCCACACAGGGTGAACTGAGTATTCCGTATATGCTGGAAATGCTGAGCGATTCCGATTTCAAGGTAGAATTCAACCTGGCAGTGGTACTGGGCAAAATTGGAGGAGTGGCGGTCAACCCGCTGATCGAGGCCTACAAAACCTCGCGACATCCAGCCGAGAAAGCGTTTATTATCTATGCGCTCGGTAAAATCTGTGACCACAAGATTATTGAAGCTTATCCCCTGATGATCGAAGCCCTTGAAGATTCTGACCGTGAAGTGCGTGACTCCGCCGCCAGGTCTCTGGGCAAGATGTGCACCGCTATCAAGCCGGAAGATATTCCCCGTAACCTGATCGATGAAATTTTCGAAAAACTTATCGCAATGACCCAGGATGAGTACTCGGGCGTACGTTCCAAGGCGATCAGATCACTCGGACGGTTGAGCGATCTCGGATTTCTCAGCGATGAACAAAATCATAAACTTCAGACCGCTCTGGCAGATATCCTGGGACGGTCGGGTGATTATATCTGGGATTCAGCGTTTATTGTCCGTCGCGAAGCCGAAGCTGTTTATAAGCAGATGACCGGTGAGGCCGAGGTGTAATCGTAAGGGAAATCCGGTGTTCATCATACTCAGAAAAGCCAAGAATATTTTCCTGATAACTTTGGGTATCTATGTCGTCAGTATCGGAGCCGGTTTTATTGCCGGAAAAGCCGACTGGGTCGATTTCGACAAGATCAAAGATTCCTCGATAATTAAATTCTCACGAGATCTCGAAAAGAAAGTACCCGGTTATGGCCACCTTATAAAAAAGTACAAAGAATGGCATAACCAAATGCGGGATAAGTATCTATCCAGCAAGGATTCTTTCGGGATGGGCAAGCTGATTTTTATCAATAACTGGATCGTGGCCAATCTCACCATGATGGTTCGTACGATATTTGTTGCCCCGCTTCTTTTGATTATACCCGGCAAATTCTTCCAGGGGGTAGCGTTCGCTGATATCCCGGAATCAGCAAGGCTGGCTTCGGTGTTTTTGCTTGAATTCGGCGGGTACTTTTTGATTATCTGCGCCACCTTGAGCGCTCTGCTCTGGACTGTGTTTTATCGCACTTTCAATTTCGCCTCCCGAATCGGTGCCATGATAGGCGGTTTTAAACTGATCGGGCTGGCGTTCGCGGTTTCAGCCGTTACAATGCTGGTTGGAAGCATTTTGGAAACGCGTTTTATCATGAACCTGTTTGAAAAGTTTGGTGGATGATATGGCAAAAAAACAGAGCCCGGTAACTGTTGCTTTCGTAGTCGAGTTGATTGAGCATTCATTTCGTAAAAAATCCTGGCACGGTGCAATCCTGAACGGTTCACTCAGGGGTGTTGATGCCCAGGAAGCGCTCTGGCGACCGTCGGAAAAACGTCACAGCATCTGGGAAATTGTATTGCATTGCGCCTACTGGAAGTTTCGAGTTGCGCGCAGGTTCACACCCGGGAAAAAAGATAAATTCCCACGTCAGGGCAGTGACTGGTTTGCGGTCAGTTACAGCGCTGATGAAAAAAGCTGGAAAAGTGATAAAAAACTTCTCAAGAACACACACCAGGAGTTGATCGAGGCTGTAAAACAACTGACAAATGACGAACTCATAAAGACACCTCCCGGGAGCAAGATCAATAACCTGGATATACTCTTTGGAATCGCGTATCATGATATCTATCACGCAGGCCAAATCCAGCTTCTGAAACGTCTCCACGACTCCTAAAGCGCTTGCGTCAATACATCCTTTTGCTTAAATTGCCGAATAAATTTAAACGAAAGGCTTTGAGATGAAAGATAAACGCAACGAAATTCTGGCCCGTACGCTTATCAACTATTCAACCGAACTTCAAAAAGGTGAACATATCTATATCGAGGTCAAAGGCAGTGACGCATTGGCCCTCGGAAAAGAATGTGTCCGGCAGGCAACAGAGAAAGGCGCGGTACCGTTCTGGTTCTACAATGACGAGTCGATCCTGCGCCAGTTTGTAAAAAACGCGACTGAAGACCAGTTTAAGGGTATGGCTGATTTCCACCTGCCCATGATGCAGAAATCGGCTGCGTATCTGGGCATCCGCGGATCTGAAAACCCGTTTGACCTCTCTGACATCGACGGCGAACAGATGAAGAAATGGAACGCCCTCTTTTATCGCCCGGTTCATCTGGACTACCGTGTTCCGCATACCAGGTGGTGCGTGATGCGCTATCCCAATAATGCCATGTCTCAGCTGGCGGAGATGCCCCAGGAGGTTTTCGAGGACTTCTACTTCGATGTCTGCAATGTCGATTACGCGAAAATGTCGAAGGCCATGGATCCGCTGATGGAGCTGATGCAGAAAACCGACAAAGTTCACATAGTCGGTCCGCAGGACACAGACCTTACATTCTCGATCAAAGATATAGGTGTAGTCAAATGCGACGGTCATCGCAATATTCCCGATGGTGAAGTCTACACCGCGCCGGTACGTGAATCTATCAATGGCGTTATTCACTATAACACCCCATCTCTCAAGGACGGCATCGTCTATGAAGACATCCGTTTCGAGTTTAATGACGGCAAAATAGTCAAGGCCACCTGCCGTTCTAATGAAGACAAGCTCAACAAGGTGCTGGATACCGATGCCAATGCCCGTTATGTCGGTGAGTTCGCTGTCGGGCTCAACCCGATGATCAAGAACGCGATGAAAGACACGCTTTTTGACGAAAAGATCGGCGGTTCGATTCACCTGACTCCGGGATGCTGTTACGATGAAGCGCCCAACGGCAACAAGTCCGATATCCATTGGGATTTAGTGCTGATCCAGACTCCTGAACATGGTGGCGGGGAGATCTATTTCGATGACAAGCTGATTCGCAAAGATGGTAAATTCGTCGATTCCGAACTGGAAGCCGGTTTTACCGCTGAGAACTTGAAGATGCAGGATTGATTATAGAGGTCAGAATTTGGCCAAAAAAGAAAGGCCGTCCAAAATGGACGGCCTTTTTTATTCGTTTCCTGAACGCTTTCTTAGAAACCGAACTTAACTGTGAAGAACTGGTGAGCATCGAAATACTCGTTCTCCATCCAGGAATAATCGAATGTAATGATTGTGCTTCCCCACTTGAGGTTCACGCCGGCTCCAAAACTGGCACCATAGAGGTACTCATCCTGGTTGGTACCGACATATCCGCCCCGCAGGAAGAACATTTCATTGAAACCGTATTCCAAACC
>WJMC01000071.1 GCA_014728145.1 Candidatus Zixiibacteriota bacterium
AGAATGTTACGTATGGCGGCAACACCTCGAATTCTCAGTCAAAATGCCTGTGCTCAAGAATGTCACCGGGCTGACATTTCAAGGCTGAACAAATGGCATCAAGAGTCGCCAGTCTGATCGCCTTGGCCTTCCCCTGCTTGAGAATCGATAGATTCGGCATGGTGATCCCCACCAGTTTCGATAACTCAGTGAGTCGCATTTTTCGTTTGGCCAGCATCACATCCAGATTAATTATAATAGCCATAAAGCACCTCAAATTGTCAGCTCTGACTCGCTCTTAAGGTGATATCCCTCCTTGAAAGCAACTGAAATTACAAACAAGCATATACCGACAAAGAGCATCTTGAAGTCTGTTGCCACCATTACGGTTTGAAAAACCGATTCACTGAACGTCGTGAAATTGACTGCCTCAACGATAAGATCTTCAGGGATGATTACAGGAACAACCTGATAGAAAAGAAACTTGCACAGCACATAAACAGCCACCACGAACCCGAGTTGATTTATGACCTTCAGACTGCCTGGCTCAAAGAATGTTCTTGAACGGATTGCGAGAATCAGCCGCTTGAGCAGGATTAAAATGATCACCAATATCAATATGTACACCACTCGCTCTGCCAGATCGTAGATGAAAATACCTATCTGGAGCCTTCGGTAAAGTTCGGGGTTTTCCGCAAGCGCTTCCTCATTCAGCAGGATAGAGACGTTGTCGCCGGGGTGCACCCATGGAACGTCCAGTTTGAGGATATTGATTTCATCTGGCGCCGAAACCAACTGACTGGTTTTCTGAAACACCTGAGTCACCCCCATAAGTATGATCACGATGACAATTAAGTTGCCCAGTAACTTAATCCCCCTGGTAGTAAAAACGCTCATTATGAAACTCCTTTCAATTTTATGTATTATAGTAATAATTTATCGTATGTCAATATATTTTTATTCTTTTAGAGATAATTAGACAGATCTGCCAGCCACGCTTTTTTTTCGCCAGTTCGGCTGTCCAACGCAACTACGGTTTGGGACTGACCTCGCAGGCCGTCGTTGACTTCTGCCATGGCAGGGGCATTGCTTTGCGTTACATCTAGCCGGGCATACCACCCCTGACCACTTCAGGCAGAAACATAGCAGTGCTTTTAATGGAAAAATTCCTTACGAAGCTCTCAAGAATATGTTATAATAACAAATTGCCTTGCAAGGGTACAATTATCATAACCACTAAAACCAGCTCTGGAGGGCTGTGACAGAATGACTGACAAGACAATCCAATATCCCCACAACGGATTCAACGGTTTGGGCATAGCGCCCAGCCTGCTAGATGCCATTGACCGCCTCAAATTCACCGAACCAACACCGATCCAGCGGCGGTCCATTCCCACAGCTATCAAGGGTAAGGATCTTATTGCTGTTGCGCAAACTGGGACTGGCAAAACATTCGCTTATGGTATTCCAATCATTCAGCGCCTGGCCCAGATTAAGGGACGGTGTCTTGTCATAGCCCCGACTCGTGAGCTGGCTCTTCAGGTTGACGATGCGCTGAACGCGATCGGCCGCTCACTTGGACTGACAACTACTGTACTGATTGGCGGAGCATCAATGTCTGTTCAACTCCGTTGTCTCAGACGGAAACCTCGTGTCATTGTAGCCACGCCTGGGCGTCTTATTGACCATCTCGAACACCGGACTGTCAACCTTGCTGACGTAAAAATACTTGTTCTGGATGAGGCGGACCGTATGCTTGATATGGGATTTGCACCCCAGATCAACAGGATATTGGCTGTCATTCCAAAGAAACGTCAGGTAATGCTCTTTTCGGCTACTATTCCGAAGGAGATCATAACCCTTGCTCGACGCGAAATGAATCTGCCGGTTCATGTCGAAGTCGCCCCTTCAGGGAGCACACCTGATAAGATTATCCAAGAGATGTTTTTCGTCGAAAGAGGATCGAAAACCCAGTTGCTCGAAGTTATGCTTGAGCGATATCTAGGTCCAGTTCTCATCTTTACACGGACCAAGCACGGGGCGCGTAAACTTGCCCGTGAGGTCAGATCTATGGGGCATACGGCGGCGGAAATCCATTCCAATCGAAGCCTGCCACAGCGTCGCGAAGCTCTTGATGGTTTTAAGTCTGGAAAGTACCGTGCGCTGGTGGCGACCGACGTCGCCTCCCGGGGAATTGACGTTATGGGTATTGAGCTTGTTGTAAACTATGATCTCCCAACGAACACCGAGGACTATGTTCATCGAATCGGGCGCACCGGGAGAGCCGGCCATTCCGGTCGATCGGTGTCTTTTGCTACTCTCGATCAAAAGAAAGATGTAAAGAGCATCGAGCGACTAATCAAAACTGACCTGCCTAAGTCGGCACTGCCGAGCCTGCCCCCTTCGCGCAAGCGGAAGACCGCTGCCAAATCCTCTGGCAGTAGCAAACCACCACGACGCAGACCCTCAACACAAAGGCAGTCAAATAAACCACGCCATAACACAGGACGGAAGAAACGTAAAGGCCAGAAGAGAGAAAATTAAGTTTGAGTTTTCCAATCAAGCTCTTCTATTGAATTTCGTGGATCTAATTCTGTGGTGGCAGTACGGAGACTGTTCGAATGCAAATTTCCCTTTCTCTGGGCAGTGATCTTGTTACTATTTTGATAATGTTGCAATTCGATGCTTGCTATACCACGAGGCGTTCAAACGACTAAATTGGCTATCATTCTGATAATAAACTCGTCTCTTAGAGCCTGCTATTGTTTTTACCATTGAAGGTTTTCGAGTGCGATACGTAGTTGGCCGGCATTTTTATACTTTGCGCTAATCAATCTGCGTTTACGACCCTGTATAATCCGCTTGATCTGTTCAGGTGCTTCTGAGTAGTAATTCTGTCTGCCGATGACATCGTAGAAAACCGAAACAAGATTGATGACATCGTTTTGAATTTTGGCTTTCGTAGAGCGTCCCAGGTCAAAAAAATCTATCAAATGAACATCGAAACCTATACCTATTCGTTTGACCATGACATTGTCAGAATGTATATCACCATGGTATTCACCCAGATGATGGATCTGTTCCAAACCAATTGCCATCGAGTAGATCAGATGTAATGCCTCAAAATGGCTGAGCCTGTAATGCGGTTGTCTGTTAAGAAAATCTGACAGCACCTCACCTTCGACAAAATCCGAAACCAGAAAGTCAAACCGCCGGCTTTCGATCTGTACCGAATCATGATGATGGTACTGGATAATGATTGGGCAGGATTTGAGTTTATAGAGCTTGCGGGCATACCTCAAAAATGGTGCTTCTCTTACTCCCTTTTGATCATAAAAGATTTTAGCCGCTCGAATTATTCCTGTTCTTCGTTCACGGACACGATAAACCTCGCCCTCCCAGCCACTGCCCAATGAGCCTTCGACAATGTAATGTGGTCCCAATGTTCGACCCGGCTCAATAAAAAAAGGTTGCCTTACTATCATATCATTTTCGTAAATTTATCATTGTTTTAGTTCAAATCCCAGTCCCGGTTTTCCGGTAGGATATAATCTGCCTTTCTTCAGTGTGACAGTCCCTGAAGTCGGATCATCGAGTAAATCCATGTGCCCATCCAGATCGGCATAGGCCACGTTTGGCCTTGCCAGCGCAAAATGTAAACCGGCGGAAATCCCCAGGGCAGACTCATCCATACATCCAACCATAACTTCATAGCCGGCAGCTCTGGCGATAGAGTTCATGTGTAATGCCTGGTAGATACCACCGCATTTCATCAGCTTGATATTGATCATGTCCACCAGGTCGCGCTTTGCCAGTTTGAAAGCGTCGCGCAATCCCAAAAGAGATTCATCGGCCATAACCGGCAATGCCACCTGTTGCGATAATTTACCAAGCAGATCGGTTTGCTCACGAGGTGTCGGTTGTTCAATCAGCTCCAGTTTTGCAGAGCGGACAGCGGTTACGAATTCAAGCGTTTGTTCGGATGTGTACCCCTGGTTGGCATCGAAACGAAGTTCGATTGTCTTACCGACAGCCTCCCTGACTTTGATAACACGTTCGATATCTTCTTCGAGGCTTTTACCGCCCTTGATCTTTATCGCTCGAAAACCTTCACCGATTAATTCAATCGCTCGTTTGACTGTTTCGTTTAAGTCCGCAATGCCTATGGTTATGCTGGTTTTAATACTATCTCGATAACCTCCCAGCAACAAATACACAGGCAATCCGGATACTTTTCCGAGTATGTCGTACAATGCCATATCAACCAATGCCATTGCAGCGGGTCTTTTAGAAAGCTTCTCGGTCAGCTTTTCATTTATCGCTGCTATTCTCAGGGGATCACTTCCTTTGAGGACAGGCTCGATCGTCGATTTAAAGTCTTGTTGCACGGTTTCCGGTGTTTCACCGGTGACCTCATAGTCCGGCGCAGAACAACCACAACCGTTAATATTTTTATCTGTCTCGATCCTTAGAAAAATATTAGTAACTGACGATACAGTCTCGTACGCTATCGTATAAGGTTTTGAAAGCTTAAACGTTACCGGCCAGATCTCAAGATTTCTAATTTTCACTTCAAGTTCGCTTCCTTAATACCGCTTCTGGAAGATTTCATCCAGGCTCATACTTTTCAGATCTTCTATGAACGCTACCAGGTGAGCGATCATAACAGCCCACATTTTCTGGCCTTTTTCAGCACTCGCCCTGGTGGGATCACCCATAACACCGCTCTCAGAAATTCTTTCTGTATAGGCATACCAGGAGACCGAACGCTTGGAGGTGAAGTTTAGATAGCGACTGGAAAATGATGGTACGCTTTTTTCCGCACGATCCATCCGCACCAGTTCGGGCCTGGATGCCAACGATGTACTGGTTTCGAACTCTCCAGCATGAACATCGTTGGGAGTTTCGATCATACCGCAAATATCGACATCGCTGGTTTCACCGCTGTCAACACAAACAAAAATACGAGCATCCCTGTTAATCATCTGGGCTGCGTAATTGAGAGCTGGTGTATTACCTCCATGGCCGTTGATTATCACAAGCTTATTAATGCCATTGGAGGCGACACTCATTCCGATTTCGTATACAAGTGTTGAAAGTGTATTGTTATTGATCGATATAGTACCTGGGAAATCATCGTGATGATAAGAAACTCCATATGCAAGAGCCGGCAGAACCAGCGGTTTTGGATCACTGCATGCCTGCGCGACACTGCGCGCCAGGTAATTGGCATCGTAAGCATCCACATCCAATGTGAGATGAGGTCCATGCTGTTCGATTGCGCCCACTGGCAGGATAGCTACATCTATTTCTTTGAGCCTCTGTTCCGCTTCCGGCCAGGTCAGTTCCGACCATAGATAACTGCTTTTCCTTGATGTGTTTGTGTTGTTACCCGTGCTGCTTTTATCATCGCTCATTTCGAATGGGAAAGGTGCAGAGATGCCCTGATCAGACAGAGGATCAAAATCGATCCACCTGCGCCCCATTTTTTTAACAGCGCCATTGGCATGCTTCAGATATATACTATAAAGCTCCGAACGTAAATCATCTGGAATCCCGCCAATTGGTGACCGGTCCTGGGTAAATCTAAGCTTCATAATCACCGGATGTTCTTTTACAGAATGCATCTGTGCATCTGAGAATTCAATCAGGCCCCGTTGAGACAACATGAAATTAAGTTGTTCTTTTCCGGGACCTTCCTGGTGAACTCCCTTAACAGCGATATTTTTTAAACAGTCCGCAACCTGCTGTTCAGAATAACCACAGTTTACTGGATCAGCTTCAAGAGCGGTCAGCATCCCCACAATCCTGCGGCATTTTTCACATTTGCCACAAGGGTAAACCCGTTCGTTACGCTTGTGAGTTGCATGGCAGGACATCTGTTGTTTCTGGATACCCGGATAGCGTTCAACCAGTATTTTCTCAATCAGCATTTCAGACAGAGTACGCAAGATGGAGAACTGGCTGATGGCCCAGCCTTTTTGCATGTAGTAGCGAGATAAAGCATCATCGAAATATCGGCTTTGATCATAAAGTCCGTCGAAATGCGTTATGCCTTTGTGAGATGTTTTATTTGTACTGTCAAACTCATCCCCGATCAGCAACCGTCCAATGCCACGTTTACGCAAGAGAGGAAGTACACCAAACAGGAATACTGCCACAGTCCAAAGCCGGATCGGATATTCATCGGAACGAACATTGCTGTAATCCTGTCGGATAAACGGCAGGTGCCTGAGCATCCAGTTAAAGATACGGTCGGAGTTAACCCACACCCGCCCGGTATTCGGAATGTTTTGTTGAAAGTACCGAAACGCATTTAAAGCGGTAAACCAGTGCCGACCGGATTCGTTAACAAAAATTGGATGAGTTTCACGGTCCAGCTCATCTATAAGGCAATAACTCAGCAGGCTGTCCTTTCCACCACTGGAAAGAATACAATGCTTTTTTCTGTCCGTTGACCACATCTGCCACTTCGCCTGACTGGTTTGTGAAGAGTCAGGGAAACTCAGTTTAGCACGCGAGTATGTCTTTTGCTTTACAACCGGAAGCCTGGCAGCATCACCAACCAGAAAAGGATTTGGTTCCAGTATTTTTTTGACATAAATTTCACGGGCAGTGTTTTCTAACATGTCCCGCAAAAACCTCTGGTCAACAGGATCATAGTTTCCCCAAAAGACAATCTCGCGACAGAACAGGCCATAGTTTAATGCTACCTGGGCCGCTATCATATTTGCCAGATTTAAAGATGAGTTGTCATCAGGATCGAATACTTCTTCCTCATAGGAATAGACCAGATCTTTCGCGTCCTGTTCTTTATCCCAGAACAGCCTGTAGGGTGCTTTGAGCTTCTTCTTTTCGAGCTTGAGAGGCCCCACTTCGAGACGGTCGAAGATTTCCAGCATTGAAAGTGGATCGCTTTTGTTGATCTGTTTCAACATTGGCATCCTGATAGCATGGTTTATAACATTATTTTTCATCAGGCAACAATCCTGGTTTTACCAAATCTTTTCTTGCTGTGCTTGATCACTAAATTTGCCAGTTCATTTGCACCATTTAACAGCACATCATAAACAGGCAAACCGGTTTGAGATGATATCAGCTTACAGATTGCTGAAATTTCCTGAGAATTCAAATCCTCATGATTGATTGTAATTGCTATGACTTTCCTGCCGGATATAATCTCGATAGCTTTAACCTGATGATCCAAAGATTGGATAGGATATCCGGGAAAACCATCATATTCTTTCCGTGCCGGAGCATGTTGAAGAATTACCGCGTCAGGCCTGCCCGCAGCCAGGATTTCAAATCCCCCGGGGTAAGCCGGATTGAGCAGACTTCCCTGTCCCTCGATCAAGATCACCTCGGGTTTACAGTCCTTGAAGGCCGACCAGACAGCATGCTCGATCTCACCGGAAACGAAGTCATTCACCAGTGTATCCAATATGATGCAGTAACGTGCTCCCTGTAACCACGCAGTCTGACCGGTGCCGACCATAACCGTTGAATGATTTTTATTATTCAATGCCTGCTCCAGCATCCAGGCGGTGGTCCGCTTGCCAACCGCCGAATCAGTCCCCAGCACGGCGATTTTAAGACAATCTACCTGTTCAATTTTCCCGCTGAAAAAATGGTACTGGTCACGTGATAACGGCTTGCGGATATCGCGGACAACCACGCCCTTTTTCTGGGCCAATTCCATTAAATCACTATCCTCAGTTAAAAAGTCATGCAACCCACAGTCGATATTCAATCCAAAATCGATTGCCTCACGGATATCATCCCGTGCAGGCTGGCTCAACCTGCCTCCATCCGGAGCGAGACCGATAACCAGATGTGTTGCTGGCTTTCCTCTCGCTGCGGCATCCTCAAGCGCAATTTCAAGCGAAGAAAATATTGGAATGCCTGTCGGTTTATTATCGAGCACTTTACCAGCGTCCAGGCCTCTATAAACTGAATCAATGACTGAAAGTATATAATATCTCTCAGTGTAGCGTACCAGGCCATGGGCAGTTTTCCCATTCGTGGTATTAAACGCCTCCTCGCAATACACTATGGCATTGCCTTCAGGGAAATGGTTCATGTTTTCTTTCCTGTTAAAACGATCACATAGCGATCGTTTGGTAATGATTCCTTTTTATGTTTCTCAATCAGCGCTACCAAACCTGTGGTAGATGCCGGCAGTACATGCAGGCCTTCCTTTTCACGGATTAATCTGGAAGATGTCATCATGTTTTTATCGCTGATGTTGGAAGCCCAGCCATTGGAATGGCGAATCGCAGTCAGGGCAAGGTCACCATCGATTGAATGCCAGTTGATCAGGGGTTCATTAATCCGGGTTTCCTTGATCTTGTCAGGGGGTAAGTCTTCGCAGCTTTCAAGGTTACTCAGCCAGGCCTGAATTATTGGATTCTTCTTGAAGGATGATCCAGCCACCATGCGGGGAATTTTTGAAGTTTTTCCTCGTCGGTATAAACTCAGAAAACCTTTGTAGATACCGGCCAGGGTGGTGCCGTTGGAAACCGGTACAGCAACCACCGGAGGAGCATCTCGAAGCTCATCATAGATCTCGTAAGCGATTTCTCCGTAGGCTTTCATCTGAGGCAGTACGTTTTGTCCCCCGGGATTGGCATCGTAAAACTCGTTCTGAGATGCCTTTTTCTGTGAATAGACTACTGCGCTTTCATAGTCTCCCGGGACTTTCTCGATTCTGGCACCCAGCTCTTCCATCTCGCGAATTCGATTACTGTGGTAACTCTGAGGAATGTGAATCAGGCACTTAAGTCCGGCTAATGAGGTAGCCAATGCCATAGCCACTCCGTAGTTGCCACAGGTTGCAATGCTCACGGTATCATATCCCCGGCGCATGGCATCCAGCACCTGAGCGAAGGCTATGCGATCCTTGTGCGAACCGGTCGGATTAGAGCCTTCAAACTTGAAGTAGATCTGGCGCAGACCGACTTCACGTTCGATATTACGGGCGCGCCAGAGCGAAGTGTCGCCCACTTCACTGTCGATTATATCTTCGTAGGCTTCCAACCGTTCTGCCATGGGATAATCGGTATCAGCCGCGATTTTACGCTGTTCCTCAACACCCTTGGCAAACTCAAAGATCTTACCCTCAGCGTCATCGATCAAATCGATCCGCCTTTCCGTTAAATCCGTCATTTTACCCCATCCGCTTTGGCAGTGGAAGATATTGAAATACAATTCTTGCTTTCCACCAGTGCAATATCACTTTCCCTTTGATCGTAATTGGCAGAACCAGTCTGCCCAGTGACCTATATTTCAGCACAGCATGACCCACAAACCGGATCATGACCTGGATGCTCTTTTCACACGATTCGTGGAATTTTAAAATGAAATAAGCAGAAACTATTCTCAACATGAGTCACTCGGCTTAGAGCATTGTTTATTGCCAGTATTCTCCGCTAAAACTCCACAATTGGAGAAAACCATGAGCGCAAATCTATATCACTAAAATGCGGGTTAGTAAAACCACACTGTTAAAGAGATTAATTTGATGTTACGGAAACCAAACCGACAGCTTAATTCTGCCCGACGATAAGCTCGGACGGAACTGCCGGAAGTGCCTCCTTGATGAATCGCGCCAGACTGGCCACCAGGGCGCTTCTCATCGTATTTAATGTTTTATGAATTTCTTCGTCGGGGGTGGAAATCAGCGAAAATGAATATAATCCTGAAATAAAACCCGTAATTGCACAGGCTATTCGACGAAGCGTTGCTTTTGGTAAGTGAGTTTGAATCATAGCATCTATTAATTCTTCAATACTATTCTGATAACTGATAAATGGCGTATCCAGCCCCTCGTAGCCATTGTCCAAAATCATTTCAGAACGCCCCTGGAAATAAAGCACGAACTCTTCCCAGCGATCGTCAAAAAAGTCGATATGGGCCAGTATTATATTGTCTAAAAGTCGATGTAAGTCGTTGCTGCTTTTTGCTTTCTCCTTTATAGCCTGTTCCAGCTCACCCAGCACATCACGAATCAACTCCTTTATCAGCTGATCTTTAGTACCAAAATGATAATAGAATGTGCCCTTTCCGAGATCAGCCGTTTCAGTTATTTCATCAATAGTAACAGCATCGAATCCCCTTTCAGAAAAAAGAGATTTGGACGCGCTTAACAGCTTCTCACGGGTCCTGACAGCCCGCTTCTGATGACGGGTACGCTTTGGACGCTCTTTTCTTACTTTATTTTTCAACTAAAACCCCTATAATCTGACTATTTTGTCAGTTATGACTATATCGTCACATTATTGCAAAAAGTCAAGCAGTTTTTTTAAGCAATTAAATGCTGTGCTGGGAAGTGACTCAGGTATTCTTTAGTAGAAATGGGCGGGTAACTGCCATAATCGTCTGTTCAGGGCCATTATTTACATATTTTGATGCCTCTACTGGAGGCTGTTTCGATGGAGCCGGGATCAACCCTGCGCTAAAAGCTTCAGGTGTGAAAGAAAATTTTCGTTAACGCCTGTTCTTATTTTTGAAACAAATCATAAAAACCGAAGCAACAATTTGATCAAGCGGTCATTGGTACATTTCCATCATCTGTTTTTCGGCATCGCTGCTACCAATGAGCACAATCTCATCATCAGCGCTCAGGATCACGGAGGGCCCGGGATTGATTTCCAGCTCGTCCCCCTTGCCGATAGCGATCACACTGCAACCGGTTTGTTGCCTGATAGGAATTTCGGCCAGCGACTTGCCCGCAAAGGACTCATGGACCGGTACCCGAAACACATTCAACCCCTCGGCCACCATCATTATCCGGTTCGGCAACAACAGGTTTACTATTGTATTTGCGCCAATCGAGGCGTGTGACATAACGAGATCAGCCCCGGCGCTATGCAGTTTTGAAATGTTGCGGTCTATGTTTGCACGGCTGATTACCTGTATATCAGCGCGAAGCTTACGGCAATAGATGGTGAGATAGACGTTGACGGAATCGTCATGGGTCGTAATCAGGACCGTTGTCGCCTCTCGGATCCCGGCTTCATAGAGGGTATGAATATCCGCCGCGTCGCCCTGGATATAGTTTTGATCCCTGATAAATTCAGGGTTCTTTTCAACAATCCTAAAAGGGATCCCCCGCTGTTTGAGTGTATTAGCCGCCGCAAGCCCGACCCGACCGCCTCCCAGGATCAACACCAGGGTCTCGGCCGCTGGACGAGCACCCCGGGGGTAATAGGTTCGTTCGAATTTCTCGAGTTGCTCACTCGATCCCGCTAATACAAGCACGGAGGTCGAATCGATACGCGAATCGGCGCGAGGCACCTTAAACTGCCCCCGCTTCCAGAGACCGACTACCGTAGTGCCTGTTTTTTCACGAATCCGGCTCTCAATGAGGGTTTTTCCTTCCAGGGGGGTCCGCATGGCCGAAGCCTCGGCAATAATCAACTGATTGAACCGGCCGATTACATTTGCCCCGATACTCATTCCAAGCGTCCGCCGCGCCAGCGATTCACCCAGCATCTTCATGAACTGAAAGACATAGGTACTCCCGGCAAGCTCGAGGATGTCGATAGAATCGTCCGAATCGGCATTGGTAACGATCGGAACTTCCTTGCTTATCTCGCGCACTGTGAAAGCGATGTTTGTATTGAGCGTGTCCTCGTTGTTGGCGACGATCATGGCGGCGTTTTCTACCCTGAGACGACGATAAGTTTCATCATCGCCCAGGTCGCCAACCACCACCTTCAATTCCATTTCGTACAGCTCCAACGCTCGTTTCAGGTCGGGTGCGACAATTGCGTATTCATAGTTGTACTTTGCCAGTTTGTGCACAAGGTTAACCGTGAGGCTGTCAAAACTGGTCAGGATTATGTGGCCCGATGTCGTCGACGGTAACTCGCGGGGGGTTTTGGCTCGCGACTGGGCTTCCAGCCAGGGAGCATAAAAAAACTGAATGAACGTGAAAGGCAGCATGACCAGCAAAAACAGGATACCGGACATTAAAACGACCAGGGAAAAAGCCTTCCCCAGGTCACTTACAAAAGTAATATCTCCAAACCCCAGGGTGGACATTACCGTCAGTGTCCAGTATAAGCCGGTTATCCAGGAATATTCCTTGCTCTCATAGAGCATGATGAAATGAAAAAGAACACTGTACACCACCACGAGTACTGCCAGAATAGTCAGAAACCGCAACAGAAGCTTCACGTTTTGCTTTGTGGTCCGGCTCCGGGTGAAGTAAAGAATCTGCGACGGAAGAAATTTCATAGAAACCTTCTGTTTAATAAGTGACCTGCCGCAACGCTGTAAAGGTCGTCATAAAATCCTAGCAAATTGTGCCGGAATATAAGTCAAGCTTTACACTCTGGCAACGAATTTTAGCTACTTTGTGCAGGTACCGGAGAAACAATTCTAAACGGAGCTGAACAAACGAGACTATGTATAGTCTTAGCTATGGTAAAACGCTCTGCCGAAAAACTGCAACCTTAAATAAGTGCCTGCTGTAACAGGAATTACGAATTCCACAAAGCATTGGAGTTGCCGGCATTTTTTCGTACCCATCAAGACTTAAAATTTGTAAATTCTGCAGTAAATAGATCATCAAAGGAGAATATCTATGGATCAAAACTCAGCCACTAAAATCATGCAAGAGGGTCATGTCTGATCCGAGGCAGTACTCCTGGCCGTGTGCCGGGATTATAACATCGAAAATGACCTGATCCCTAAAATTGCTTCCTGTTTCGGGGGCGGAATCGGCAATACCGGAAGTGTCTGTGGAGCGGTTATCGGCGCGACTATGGCAATCGGTGTTGTTCGCAAACAAAGCACCAGTATGGCGGAATGGCTGGAATCTGCTAAAATCACTCAGGAACTTCGCCGTCGTTTCGAGTACAAAATGAAAACAATCAATTGCCGTGAATTAATCGGTCTCGATTTGAGCAAGAACGAAGATCTCGAGAAACTGATGAACACCGATCTTCCGGCGAAAGTGTGCCTTCCCGCAGTCTCCCATGCTTATCGGATAGTCTCGGAGTTACTGAAAAGCGATTCACAGATAAAAAGATAGTTGAGATTCCGCACCCTGCTCTGCAGAATTGCAGTGCAGATCAAATAATGCCATGGGGATTGGCAGCGGCTTCCAGAATTTCATGAGTGGTTTAAAATACCTGCCGATAAGATGAATCAGCGCACCAGTGTTTCCCTGGCAAGTTTGCGTCCCTGTTCAGTAAGATGAAGTAAATCACCATCGCGATTGATCAAATCCCGTCTTTGAGCTTTTGCGACAACAGTACCGGCGAAATCATCCGTCCAGCGCATATGTTTACCGAGATGGTCATAGCTGTTTTCGAAATCTGCCTCCGGCAGGTCCTCATGCTGGTATAAATGAATCGTCAGCATCGCCTGCGCGAACTCCCAGCGCTGGTTCATACGGCGCCTGGCCTGCGCCAGAAGGCCTCGATCCGGTGCTAAAAGAAATACGATTCCAAATACTACCCCTGCCATAGTAGCCATGCTCCCGGCGATGGACGCGTCCAGAAGATGCGCAATCCAGTATCCCGAAATTGCTGAGAGCATTCCGAACAAAACCGCCAGCAGGATCATCCAGTTCAAACGGTTTGTCAATAGATACGCGGTAGCCGGTGGAGCGATCATCAATGCCACGACAAGAATCGATCCGACTGCCTCGAAAGCTCCGACCGCGGTAACCGAGACTAAGGTCATCAATGCGTAATGTAATAATACAGGTGAGAATCCGAGCGCCGCCGCCAGCCCCGGATCGAATGTAGCCAGTTTCAGTTCTTTGTACAATAAACTGACAAACAAAAGATTAATAACCAATATTCCCGACATAACCCAGAGCGACTTGGGTCCGAGATCGGTCCCACCTAAATCAAATCTGCTGAAAGGCGCGAACGCGAGTTCACCCAAAAGGACTGAATCCGTATCCAGATGGATATTGCCGGCATAGCGGGAGATCAAAATCACACCGATACTGAACAGGACCGGGAATACCAGCCCGATCGCGGCATCGGCCTTGACCAGGCGCGTGCGGTTAAGAAGCTCCACCAGGCTGACAGTCAACACGCCGGTCAATGCCGCGCCCACAACCAAAACCGGCGAGGCCAGGTCTTTTACTAAAAAGAAACCCAGCACTATGCCCAGTAGAATCGCATGGCTGATAGCGTCGCTCAACAGCGCCATCTTTCGAAGCACCAGAAACACGCCCGGCACCGCGCAGGCTCCCGCGACGACCATGGCAATCAACTGTATCTCTATTTGTGAACTGCTCATTACTCGCCAGCCGTTTCAATTACCTTGCGGGCACGCTGGTAGCCCTTTTGAGTCAAAGCCCATTTATCTTCATCGTGCTGTTCAACCATACCCTGTCTTTTCAATTCGTTCAGGTTCTTATGGACAGTGCCGGAGAATTCACTCATTGAATTGAGAACCGCCTCTGAATGCGGGTAGTTTGGATCGTCATGTTGAGATGCGAGCTCATAAAGGTCGCTTAAAACACCGTTGAGGCGAAGCACCCGGCTGTTGATCTTCTCTCTGATATATTTGAACAAAAGACCCCGGTTGGGCGCCAGAAACATCGAGATGATGACTATCGCGCTGACACATAGAACA
>WJMC01000072.1 GCA_014728145.1 Candidatus Zixiibacteriota bacterium
AAAAAAGCCCGGCCGAAGACCGGGCTTGTAAAACATATAGCTTACTAAATTATTTGCATTCCGAACAGGGCTCGGGTCCGCTCGAGAAAGCGTAGTTGACGACATACACAGCGTCGGATACATCCACGATATCATCGCAGTTGACATCGCCCGACTCGACCGGTTCAGGTTCCGGTCCGCCCGAGAAAGCGTAGTTGATGATATACACCGCGTCGGATACATCGATCACGCTGTCGCTGTTAACATCGCCACAGATATACGGCGGATCGGATACGATCACTGTCACTGTCATGGTGTCAGTCCGTGCCGGGCTGTCGGAATCGACGACCTCGACCTTGAAGGTATAATCCGAAGCCCAGGTCAGGGTACCTTCCAGCGTACCGACTTCTCCATCGCTGAACACCAAACCGTAGGGGTACTGTCCCTGCACGATATCCCAGAAATATGGTTCCACACCGCCGACCGCTTCGAACTCATAGAAGTAATATTGACCGACAGTGCCATCCGGAATCTCATAGCACTGGGCATGAAACTCGCCGTCGCAGGCATCACCGACACCATCGTAGTTTTCATCGTACTGGTTCGGATTCTGGGTGTTGATACAATTGTCACAGTCATCACCGACGCCGTCGCCATCGGTATCGATACTGCTGGTGTAGGGAACGTACGGACAGACATCATCTTCGTTCAAGACACCGTCATCATCGATATCCGGATCGCAGGCATCGCCCAGGCCATCGCCGTCGGCATCGCCCTGGTCGACATTGGCAACCTCAGCGCAATTGTCGCAGGCGTCACCGATACCGTCATAATCCGTGTCATCCTGATCGGAATTGGCGTAGACCGGGCAGTTGTCGATATTGTTCGCGACACCATCGTTGTCGGCATCAGGTTTCGGGAAGATACTGCGGATCATATATTCCTCGTCGAGACCGCATCCGGACCACGGGCAATACAGGTTATCGAGAGAGTACCAGGCATTATGGCTGTCGCTCCAGCCGTAATTAAAGTGATACATCTTGACGCCGTCGACTTCCTGCCAGCCGTCGCAGACGATCGAATGCGAGTAGATTCGGTATTGCATCGGGCGCCCCGCCATGACTTCGTCCTTGACCATGTTGAACCACTGGTTGGCGGTATAGCTGGAACGCAGTGCCTGGTTAATCGAGTTATCGTAGTAGAAATAGGTCGGGAATACCGTGGTGGCGTAGTATGTCCATGACCCCGAACCACAAGCACCGTAATCCATATTGAAAGCCACACCAACTTCGCCGTTGAGTTCGGCCAGGGCCTGTTCCTGAAGCGGAGTGCATCCGCCGTTGCAGTTGTCGACGATATTTTCCCAGTCATAGGCATCAGAGAAATCAGCTGACAACAATTGACCGGAAGTCGATCCGCCACAGGAGTTGTCACCGCTCCAGTAGTAGGATTCACTGCCGTTGCCCTGCGGAGGCCATTGCCAGTAAGCCATGATCTGGGCCGCGGCGGTTGCCACACACCCGACCACCGCTCGTCCGCCATCGCCCATCGGACACTCGAGATTATACGGATAACCCTGGTGCCAGGTCGAGGACATCAACGGCACACCTTCTTCAGGTTCAACATCGGCCTTGCCCAAATCGGAGGTAAATTCAGCTTTGTCACGGGCGTAGAAATCCCACTTGTCACGATTTACCTGGTCGAACAATCGTTCGCTCTTGTCAGCCGGGACAGCATCGAGACTGCCGTAAGTATCGACATAGAGCCGAACCCGTTCACGCAACACATCTCGCACCAGCTTCGCGAAACCATCGGAAGCATCGACATCGAAATCAGAATTCTGGGAATAAGCTTTGATCGGCGGGAGATCCTTCAAAACCGGCACGATCACATAGCCGGAGGGCTCGGTATAATAAACTTTTGCAAGCAGAGTATCGTTTTCAATAATATCGGCTGTATTTACAACCTGCGGGTTGAGCTCGCCGGCCCAGCCGTTGTCATAATAAGAGATCAGGCTGATCCAGTTCGATCCGACCTGGTCCATCTCTTCAGATGTGGCCAGTTCGGCTTGCGACATTACTGGAAACAAAAACAGTATGCCAAGAATCAATAAAATAGAAAGGGTGGAATTTGCTGACGTCCTGGTAGCAGATTCAATTTTCAACTCACACCTCCGGGTTTTGGCGGCTGGTACGGAATGTAGATTAGTCTAACTCAATATATTATAACTCAAGCCAACGATTTGTCAAGAAACTTCAGCCGTAATTTGTTTTACATTTGTTTGCCCTCTTTCAGTGATACGCATAAATCATGTCCATATTCAATATTATCGGATAAAATGTTGGCCTGTGCAGATCAATTTATATATCCTTAATGATCATGAAACTGACAGCACTTCATACAGGCAGACTGGCTCGCGAGATGGCACGCGACCTGGTCGGAGGCAAGCTTCGCGATCTCAATAAGTCTGAGAAAGACAAGCGGATCGAAATGCATATTAGTACAGCCACAGGGCCGTTCAGTATTGTCTTCCTGTTCGGGGGAGGCAACTCGGTGGTTTACTTCATTGCCGGTTTCGCTCGTAAGATTACCACGACCAACTTCCTGCCCCAGTTGCGTGAAGGTACAATCGAAGGCGTCCATCAGGTCGGACAGGATCGTATTCTTGAAATTGATATTCGCACAGATGAAGGCCTTCACCGTTTGATCTTCGAGCTGTTCGGACAGAATTCCGACCTGTACCTGACCGATTCCAGCAGGAAGGTAATTACCGCCTTGAAAAAATCTTCACGTGACGAAGTCTGCTACTCGACCCCCGAAAGCCTGCCGTTTCTAAATCCGATCGACTTCGATATCGATCAGTTGATCGCTCAAATTGAAGCGAAGAAGCCAGAGCGCTTGGATGAATACTTGAGAAAAGCCTTTTTTGGATTGGAAAAACCGGATGTCATAGATTTCATGAATACAGCCGACCTGAACCGCGATCAACTGGCTGGAGATGTCAGCTTGATCGAACTTCGCCACCTGCTTAAATTGATCAGGACGACCTGCCGTGATTTTATCGAAGCTAGTCATCCGGTCAGTTACCGGCTCAATCCGGTCCACATATACCTGTCGTATTCAGAGAATCGTCCTTGCGCTGATAGTATCGCGCAGGCCCTGTATCTGACCCATGAGAAATCACAAATAACCGCCAGGCAGTCATCGCCCTCAAAAATTCTGCTGTCACAGTTGCAACAAGCCACCAAAAAGGAACAGCGCAAACTCGAAAAAATCAGAAAGCAACTCAAGAAGTTCGAGAGCCATGACGAGATTCGCAAACTGGCAGAACTCCTGAGCATAAACCTGCACAATCTTGAAGAAGGTGCTGAGCGGATCGAAGTCGAGGATATTTATTTAAAATCTAATGAGAAGGTGACCATACAGCTCGATCCCCGGCTCAGACCCGGTGAAAATCTCCAGAAACTGTTCGAGCGTTCAAAAAAATACCGCGATAAACTGCCGGGAGTAAAAGAGGAATTACTGCGCACCGAAGCACGCTTAAAAGAACTCGCAACCTTGATATCGACTGCGAAGTCAATGGATGACGATGATGATTTCAGCGAGATCAAAGAGCGTTTAAATGAATTGGGGCTGAAAAAACCGGTTCCTCAGAAAGCGGGCAGAAAAGAGCCACCCGAACGGTTGCCTTACAAGAGTTACCAGACCACGGCCGGCGAGGAGATTTTAGTCGGTAAGTCGTCTCGGGACAACGACCGGCTGACTTTCAAATTTGGCAGAAAGCACGATCTCTGGCTTCATTCACAGCAGACAGCCGGAAGCCATGTCATCCTGCGTCGCCCCAACCGAACTCATCAGTTCTCAAAACAGAGCATCCTAGAGGCGGCCGAAATCGCCGCTTATTTTTCCAACGCGCGCAACGCCGAGCATGTGCCGGTCTTTTACACCGAGGTGCGCTATGTGCGCAAGGCCCGCAAAGGCGCTCCCGGACTGGTGATTCCGGAGCGCACCCAGACCGTTTTCGTCGATCCCAGGCAACCCTGAAGTTTAGACTTTCTATTTCAATCAAATCAGCTATCTTGGAGCCATGAAAACGATCATCATAATCATCGTCGTATTGGCAATCGCGACTCTCTTGTACTTCGCCACACGCTCACCGGGTGAACTGGAAGTCGACGCCGAGATTGATAAGTTCGCGCGGGTGCAGACAGCGCTGGCGATCGAGACAGAGCATTATTTCCACGACGACAGCCTTTTGGCACCGATCAGGGATTCGATTTTAAATTATTATGAAGTCAGCGAAGAATGGCTGTCAAAGATCGAAAACCATATCGACAAACATCCCGGAGGGTGGGTCAAAGTCTACGATAAAATGATCGAGTATGCCGAACGTGTCAAAGATTCGCTGACGCGTCAAAGGCGGCCGGCAGATGATTCAATTTCAACTCACTCCCCTGACCATGACAAGTGATAACATCGAAACGAATCTCGCGATCCCGGATATCATGTTTTTGGATATAGGCCAGAGCGGCCGTGATGATGTTCTTCTGTTTGGCAGGAGTCACCCAGCTTTCCGGCGACCCGAATGACTGGCCCCTCGAAGCCTTGACCTCCACGAAAACGAGCAGGTCATCCTTCTCCATAATCAGATCGATTTCCCTGGAGCCGTGGCGGTAGTTGCGGGTTTTGAGCGTGAATCCCCGCTCCTGCAAATAACGAGCGGCTTCCTCTTCGGCCTGCCTGCCGAAATGTGAACTGCTTTTAGTCAAAGGCCAGTTTTTCCTGGAGAGCGCGGGCCTCGGCAATCATCTTGAACGACCGCCGATGATATACAGTGGGGCCATGAATAACAATCGCCTGGCGATGAGCCGGTGTGGGATAGCCCTTGTTCTGCTTGAAGTTGTATTGCGGATAAAACTGATGAAGTACTGTCATGATCCGGTCACGAGTGACCTTGGCCAGAATCGAAGCCGCCGCTATAGTGAGCGATTTCTGGTCGCCCTTGACCAGAGCTTCCTGAGGCATCTCGAGGTCTGGCAGGAGATGGTTGCCGTCCACCAGGACTACATCAGGTCTTAACTCGAGATTCTCGACCGCCAGTTTCATACCCAGCATGGAAGCATGGAAGATATTGATCCTGTCGATCACACAACGGTCGACAGAGACGATCTTGTAGGCCAGGGCTTTTTTTATGATATAAGCATACAGTTCTTCGCGTTTTTCCGGGCTGAGCAACTTGCAGTCGTTGATACCTTTGCCGCGCATCTTTTCCGGCAGAATCACGGCCGCACAGACGACCGGCCCCGCCAACGGCGCACGGCCGGCCTCATCACATCCCGCCACCAGGGCGTATCCATCACGACGACGTCTGTTCTCGATTCGCAGGCTGACCTTCATACCGATTTATATAAAATATTAAAATCCGGGTTCCAAGTTAAAACTGATGCTTTGATAATCGCATTGTAATAACTAAATTGCAATTAATGAAACTCAAGATCTGCAAAAAATCAGATGTCTCCGAAGGCCGTCCGGTAGCAAAGAAGATTCTCGCCCGGCGGGTGGCGGTCTTTTTAATCGAGGGTGAGTATTACGCCATCGAGGGTGACTGCAAACACCAGAAAGCCCCGCTCGATTCCGGTAAATGCGAGGGTCGGGTGGTCGAATGCGGATGGCATGGCTGGCGCTACGATATCCCCAGCGGTGAATGCCTTACGGAAAAATGGGCCAAACTCAGGACCTACCCGGTAGCTGTGGAGGATGACTGGTTAGTGGTCGATTTGAGCGGGTGAATCCACTCCGATATGATCAGGCCGACCAGCACTGTACTGCCCCCTATGAGGAAATTGCGAGTCAGTTCCTCATGCAGGAAAATGTACGAAAATATATTGGCCAGCACCGGTTGCAAAAAGATAAATACCGTCAGCCGGGAGGCCTCCATGTATTTCAAGGCCCAGTACCAGATCGGGTAGGCCACGCCGGAGGTCGCCACGGCTATAAACAGCATCCCGATCCAGGCCGCGGTCGAGACCTGCGAGAAATCAAAGGTGACCGTGTGCCAGAATCCGAACGGCAAACCCATCAGAGTACCCGCGGTCATGGAGTAAGTCAGGGCCGCGAAAGCTCCCGCCCTTCTGACGAGTGTCTTGCCGAACACCGTATAGGCCGCCCAGGCAGTCACACCGCCTACAATAATCAGATCGCCCGTTGCGAAATCAGGCTCCAGCTTGATCTGCTTGTCGGTCAGTATGATGATTACTCCTGTAAAGGCTACCGCGATACCGATAAATTTGAGCAGGCGAGTTTTTTCTTTTAAAAAGATAATCGCCAGAATATATGCGAACAACGGAGTCAGGCTGTAAAGCAGGGCGGAATGACCGGGTGAAGTGAATTTTAATCCCAGCAAAAACATTCCCTGGTTGGCCGGAATCGCCAAAAATCCAAGCCAGAGCACGAGCTTGAGATCAGATTTGGCGGGCAGAAGAGGACGCTTCCGGGCATACAGGATGGCATTGAGCAGGATGATCGAGATCACAAACCGGACGATTCCGAGGCTTAGCGGATCGAAGTCACGCAGTGCGACTTTGGCAAAAATCGGCGTGGCGGCAAAGATCGCCTGGCCGAAAACGACCACCAGAATTACAAGTATCTGTGGCATGCTCAACCAGACCTGTGCCAGCGCTCGCAGGCCGGCATAATCAGAACAGACCCTTGATGAATCCGCCGTCGATCTGGATCGCAGTACCGGTTATATAGGCCGCGCCCTCGGACGCCAGAAAGGCGATCAGGTTGGCCGGTTCAGCAGGTTTTGCCAGCCGTTTGGCCGGAATCGATCTCTCCCACGAGGTAAAGATCTGTTCGGTCGAGACCTTGCTGTTGCGCGAGAGGCCCTCCGCAAAATCCTTAAGTCTCTGGGTGGCAGTGAAACCGGGACAGATCGAATTAACGGTGACATTATATTGCGCAATTTCATTAGCCAGAGATTTTATAAAACCGAGCACCCCTGCGCGCACGGTATTGGACAGAATCAAATCATCCAACGGCTGTTTGGCGGAAATCGAAGTCAACGCGATAATTCTTCCCCAGCGACGGTCTTTCATGCCCGGCACTGCATGGCGACAGAGATTGATCGTGGATTTCAAGTTTAAATCGATCGCCCATGAAAAATCACGTTCGCTCAATGTCTCAAAAGTACCCTGGGGCGGACCGCCTGAGTTGCAAACCAGGACATCAACATGGTCGAGATATTTTTTCACAGTGGAGAACATGGCCGTGATCTCTTCCGGTTTGGTGACATCGCACTTAACCGGCAAAACCTCACGCCCGGTCTTATCCAGGATATCCTTGGCGGCCTCGTTGAGAGATTTTAGGTTGCGACTGCAGATCACTACTTTAGCACCCTCGCGTGCCAGGCGTTCGGCAGTCGCCTTGCCGATTCCGCGCGAGGAAGCTGTCACCAGCGCTACCTTGTCATTCAATCCCAGATCCATACACTTCCTCTTCTATTTTTTCATCTCAGCCAGCAGTTTGTACAAATACGTGCTGGTCATTATTCCACGTTTATAATCACTTAAACTGAACCATTCATTGGGGGAATGGGCGTTACAGTCAGGTTGACAGAATCCCAAAAGAATCGTGTCGACTCCCAGGGTTTCCTTGAAAGAATTCACGATCGGGATCGAACCGCCTTCCCGGATAAAGAATGTTTCCTGCTGAAATCCCTTGCGCAGTGCTTCGGCGGCCGCCTGCATGATCGGATTTTCCTTGGAAACCTTGGCCGGGGGCGCACCGCCACCGTGGGTAACTTCGACAGTGATCTCTTTCGGCGCGATTTCGAGCAGGTATTTCTCGAGCAGGTCGCAGATTTTTTCGGGATTCTGATCCGGCACCAGCCTCATGGTAATCTTGGCACCAGCCCATGACGGCAATACGGTTTTAGTGCCTTCGCCCGAGTAACCGCCAAAGATGCCGTTGACCTCAAGTGTCGGACGGGCCCATTTGCGTTCCAGTGTGGTGAAACCCTTCTCACCCACCAGCCCGGGCACATCCAGGTTCTTCCGGAAAGCTTCCTCGTCAAATGGAAGCCGTTTGAATTCCTCTTTTTCCCAGTCTTCAATCGGCAGGACATCATCATAGAATCCCGGCACCGAGATATGGTAATCGGAATCATGGAGGGCATCTATAAGCTTACAGAGCTCATGAATCGGATTCGGTACCGCGCCGCCATAGGAACCGGAATGCAGGTCGCGGTCGGGACCGGTAACCTTCACCTCGGCAATCGCGATTCCACGCAGGCCGTAGGTCAGAGCCGGCTGATCGGGACCAAACATGGAAGAATCCGAAATTATCGCCAGGTCACAGGACAGCCTGTCCTTGTTGTCGAGCAGGTATTGATCGAGATGCACCGATTGGATCTCTTCTTCGCCTTCGAAGATCAGCTTGAAATTGATCGGCACGCTTCCCTCTGTTTTCATCAACGCTTCGATCGCTTTGACGTGGATCAAAAGTTGGCCCTTATCGTCGGCCGAACCGCGGGCGTAAATGATGTCG
>WJMC01000073.1 GCA_014728145.1 Candidatus Zixiibacteriota bacterium
GCGCCCGAGGCCAGGATAAACTCCCCTTTGAAGACAGCTTTGTCGTTAACCACCTGCAGAAGCCGGGCGCGGGCTTCCTCCAGTGTCAGATCCAGCATTTCACGCATTTTGCAGTCCTTTCGCAGGTTAAATATATTGGTCAGGATACGAGGATGTATATTTGATGTCAAGCCGGATTTAACAGATTTGTTTTCCGGCTCCTGTGCCACGGACTTTCAACAGGTTTGTCTTGTGAATCAGAAATTGACAGCTTATTCCGAATCGTCGGGGGATTTCCGGATTCGCCCTGAGACCTGTTTCTTGAGGGTAAATTCCTTCAGGTTACGGTCGGTCTCGAGACCATAGCCACGCAGGATATCGTCACCGCGATGAATCTCGTTGTAGACGTTGTTGACCACACGGTTTTTGTCCTGATCCCATTTCAACGCTTCGGTATAAAGCTTGACCCCATCATCGGAAGTGACCTCGACATCGCCCCAGACAGTCATCCGGTTGTTTTCTTCGATCACCTCACCCGAATCAGCTGTCAGCCAGGAAGTCTCATGCCCGGTCGAATCGTAGAAATGAGCGGTTATCCCGCGTGCGATCGTCTCTTTGTGGCCGAAATGTTTTTCGATCAGGGCGGCATCTATAATGGCCGTGGTGCGCCCGTCACGGGTCAGGTATATCCTGGAATCATGCAGGACCTGCTCGGTCGATGTGTTCTTGCTGTCACCGGTTTCCGACGACGATGAATCCTCGCCGGCACACGCCAGACAAACAATCAAGAGAGAAGTTAATGCAAAATATTTAATCTGCTTCATATCTTTATAATCTATTTCGGCTGATTCTCACATGATCATCAGTATACTTGAACACTCGAACAGGATAAAAGATCACACTATTTTTCTGTGGAGAATGTCGTGGATATGAATGATCCCTTCGACTTTGCCCTCTTGGTTAACTACGGGTAACGCGGTAATCTTATGGGATTCCATCAGGTTCAGCGCTTTCTCGGCCAACTCGCTTTTAGCGATAGTCTTGGGCGAGGCAACCATGACCTCGGAAGCTGAAAGCTTCATGACATCCCCCCCTTTCTCGACCATCCGCCGCAAGTCCCCATCGGTAAAAATTCCCGCCAGACTGCCATCGGAATTAAGCACCAAAGTCGAACCTAACCGCTTGGAAGTCATCTCCAGAATGGTCTCCTGCATATTCGCTTTAGGTGCGACCGCCGGGATTTCGGAATCGGTATGCATCAGGTCCTCGACCCGCAGAAGCAGACGTCTGCCCAGCGCTCCTCCCGGATGAAGCCGGGCAAAATCCTCGGGCGAGAAATCGCGTTTACGCAACAGCACAATCGCCAGAGCATCGCCCAGCACCAGGGCCGCGGTAGTCGAGCAGGTCGGCACCAGATTGAATGATTCCGCTTCCTGATCTACGGAGGCATCCAGAACACAATCGGATGATTTTGCCAGTTGCGAATCGAGCTTGCCAACTATGGAAATAATCGGCACCCCCAGTCTTTTGAACGGCACCAGAAGATCGAAGAGTTCGTCGGTATCACCCGACTTCGATATCATCAGGACTATATCCTCTTTGCGCACAATTCCCAAGTCGCCATGAATCGCTTCGGAAGGATGCATGTACACAGCCGGTGTGCCGGTGGAGTTGAAAGTGGCGGTAATTTTACGGCCGATCAAACCCGACTTGCCCATGCCGGTTACGATCACCCGGCCCTCACAGTTGAGGATCAATTCAACCGCCTGTTCGAAATCTGAGTTGAGCCTTTCGGCCAGGTTACGGACAGCCTCGGCTTCCCTGAGTATGATTTCCTCGGCCAGCTTGAGACTCACTTCAGAAAATCCTCCTCTTTCAGTCCTCGTGATTTCAACACCAGGTCGATTATTTCCCGGATGGCGCTTTCGCCTCCGGGGTTTTTGGTAATATAATGACAGACCCGCTTGAGGCTCTGAATCGAATTGGCGGTGCAGATTTTTATGCCGACTATTTTCATCAGCGGAATATCCAGAAGATCGTTACCGACAAAGATCACCTCGGAATCTGAAACACCGGTCTTCTGTTTGAGATCTTCGTAGCTGGCCAGTTTGTCATGCTGTTGATACAGCAAATCGATCCGAAGCTCTCTGGCGCGGGTATCAGTAGCCGGGGACTGCCTTGAAGAGATAATCGCCAGCTGAAGCTTTATCTGGCGGGCAAACCAGGTCGCCAGCCCGTCACCGATATCGAAACGCTTGAACTCGGCACCATCGGGACCTATATAAATCTTATCATCGGTCAGGACACCATCGACATCCATTATCATCAATTTTGCTTTTTTCAGTTTTTTGAGAAGTTCGGATTTCTTCAGAGGTGGCATATCATCTTTCCCGTATTTCACGTATTTTTTTAATGAAGTTTTCGAATTCTGATAACGGCAACTGGCTGTGCGCATCAGACAATGCTCGATCTGGTTCGGGATGAGTTTCAATAAACAGGGCATCACATCCGACGGCAACCGCGGCCCTGGCCAGCGGAAGTATAAACTCAGGTTGTCCACCCGATACACCTGAAGCACCCGACGGCAGTTGTACTGAATGGGTGCAGTCGAACACAAGCGGGTGACCGAACTTGCGCATTATGACCAGCGAACGGAAATCGACCACGAGGTTGTGATAACCGAACGAGGCTCCCCGCTCTGTCAGCATGACATTGTCGTTGCCTGCCATGACAGCCTTCTCAGCGGCATTTTTCATATCCCCCGGAGCCATAAACTGCCCCTTCTTGATATTGACCACCTTTCCGCTTTTGGCGGCGGCCTTTATCAGGTCGGTCTGACGGCATAGAAAAGCCGGAATCTGCAGTACATCGACCACAGGTGCAACAATTTCGACTTCCTGTTCGGTATGAACATCGGTAATGATCGGAAGCTCGAACTCGGTCTTGGCCTTATGCAGAATCTTGAGAGCTTTTTCGATTCCGAGAGTGTCGAATGAATCAAAAGATGTTCGGTTGGCTTTCTTATATGATGATTTGAAAATCAGAGGGAAACTGAACTTTTCCGACAAAAGCTTCAGCCCCTCCGCAGTTTTGAGGATAATATCTTCTGATTCGACCGCACAGGGTCCGGCAATGATCGCCAGCGGTTCGGTCTCACCCAGCGAGAACTTGTCAATTTTGATTTTCATCGACTTTGGCGTAGATCGTGCTGTCTTCGGCCGATTCATCTTTTTTCTTGCGATGTTTCAAGGCGGCTGCGACAAAATCGCGGAAGAGCGGATGAGCCTTGGAGGGCCTAGATTTCAATTCCGGATGAAACTGCACACCCACGAACCAGGGGTGATCCTTGTGTTCGACGATTTCGACCAGTCGCTTGTCGGGAGAAAGACCGGCGATAACCATCCCGTTTTTGGTCAGCACATCGCGGTATTTATTATAGAATTCATAGCGATGGCGATGGCGTTCATGGATAACATCACGGCCGTAAGCCTTGTTTGAGAAACTGCCTTTAGCCAGATGGCATTCATAGGTTCCGAGTCGCATGGTACCGCCCATCTCGGTCACATTCTCCTGGTCAGGCATCATGTGTATTACCGGGTGATCGGTCTCACGGTCGAATTCGAAACTGTTGGCATCCTCCATACCCGGAATCTCGCGGGCGATTGCTATCACAGCACAATGCATCCCGAGACAGATTCCCAGAAACGGTATCTTGCGGTCCTTGGTGAAATGAATCGCTTCGATTTTGCCCTCGATTCCCCGTTCTCCGAAACCGCCTGGTATCAGGAGACCGTCAAGACCCTTGAGATATATCTCAGCGCCATTTTGCTTGATATTTTCAGAGGAGACCCAGACCAGCTCGACGGAGGTGTCATTTTCAACCCCGGCATGGGTGAACGCCTCTATAATAGACTTATACGCGTCCTTGAGCTTGACATACTTGCCACAGATGCCGATCCGCACTTTATACCTGGGGTTTTTGATTTTGTTCACCCAATTACGATAATCACCCAGGTCGGGTGGACGGCAGAACAGCTTGAGATGCTGGGTCACGAGATCATCGAGACCTTCATCATGTAAAAGTAGTGGTACTTCATATATCGTCCTGGCGTCAATCGCCTGCATTACAGCGGTCGGAGAAACATTACAGAACAGCCCGATCTTCTCTTTGACATCGGGCGTCAACTGTTTAACAGTACGGCACAAGAGTATATTAGGTTGAATACCGATTTCACGCAGGGCCTTGACCGAATGCTGGGTCGGCTTGGTCTTGATCTCGCCGGCTGACTCAATAAACGGAACCAGGGTGAGGTGGATATAAAGAGTATTCTCAGGGCCTTCCTCGAGTCCCATCTGGCGGATCGCTTCTAAAAACGGCAGTCCTTCAATGTCGCCGACAGTACCGCCGACCTCAATTATGATGACATCGACCCCGCCGTTGAGCTTGCTGAGCTTGCGCACCCGGTTCTTGATCTCGTTGGTGATATGCGGAATCACCTGTACTGTCGCGCCCAGGTAATCGCCCTTGCGTTCACGCGAGATCACCGTATTGTAGATCGCGCCCGAGGTGACATTGTTGTCGATCGTCAGGTTTTCATCGGTGAAACGCTCATAATGCCCCAGATCCAGATCGGTCTCCGAACCGTCGTCGAGCACGAACACCTCGCCATGCTGAAACGGATTCATCGTACCCGGATCGACATTAAGGTAGGGATCGAGTTTCATGATATTGACTTTGAGTCCCCGCTTTTTGAGAAGAAGCCCCAGCGATGCTGAGGAGATACCTTTGCCCAGTGCGGATGCTACCCCGCCGGTCACAAAGATATATTTGGTTTTGCCATCAGCCGCCATTTTAATTGTCCTGTAATTTTAGTTTACCCTCAGCTGTTTTTATATCAGATTTTCTATTGATACTTATATAATCGTTCTTCGTAAACGCCACCGAGATAATTCCGCCGTGCTCCAAAATTCTCAGTTGCTCCAGCTTCTCGGCTTTTTCCAGCGGGGTCGGTTTAAGTTCCGCGAATTTTTGCAGGAACTTGTACCGAAAAGCGTAGACGCCGACGTGACCGTAATACTCTACCCTGCCTTTGACACCGTCGGCTTTGCAGGGAATCGGACAGCGCGAAAAATACAGCGCGCGTTTCCAATTATCAACAACAACTTTCACATTATCATTGTTTTCGATTTCTTTGGCTTTCAATAGACGAGCTACAGTGCCGGCCCAGGCGTATTTGTCTCCCTCGACCGCCTTAATCGAAAGCCTGATCAGTTCGGCATCGGCGCCGATTTCATCGCCCTGAATATTGACAACTATTTTGGGCTTATACTTAGCGACCGCCTCGGCTACACGTTCACTTCCACAGCTGTGTTTTTTATCCGAGATAACGCATTCAGCTCCGATCGATTCGGCGAAATCAGCGATTTTCTTGTCATCGGTGGCGATTATCAGCTTGTCCAGCATACGGCTGCGTTTTGCCCCGTTATAGACCCATTCCGCCAGCGGGCGCCCCTTGATCTTATGCAAAGCCTTGCCCGGGAATCGCTTAGAGCCCATCCGGAGCGGTATTACTCCCACAGTTTTCACGATTTTATTACCCTTGGTACTTTAAATAGTTTGTTTTCGGTCCCTGGAGCGTTTTTAAGCGCTTCTTCGACATCCATTGAAGCCTGGATCCGGTCTTCCCTGAGAGGTTGGATATGCTCGGTAGTTTCATCATCCGGCAATTCAGGCGACTCTTGTTCGATATTCCTCAGTTTAGTCATATAGGCGGTGATTTCTTTTAAATCCGAACGCAGATTGGCCGTTTCATCGGCGCTAATCTCTAGTCGTATCAATTCCGCCAGATGTTCAACTCGTTTAGAATCCATTGTCATGAAAAGTCCTCGGGCTGAATTTAGATGAAATTCAATAAAAGTCAAGAATCGAAAAAAATATCCGCTCTGATACGAGTAAGTCACTATGATGGTATAACTTAAGTCGGAGGCGTCACTTCATCGCACGGCGCCTGGCCTTGATTTCCTGACGGGCCTTGTTGTGCTGGGCGTTGGTTTTTGAGAAGATATGCTCACCGGTGACATCGGCCACGAAAAAGAGATAATCGGTATCATCAGGGTACAAAGAAGCCAGGATCGCATGTTTGCCTGGAGAATTAATCGGCCCCGGAGGAAGCCCTTTGTAGACATATGTGTTATAGGGTGAATCGAATTTTAAATCACGGCGGTAAAGCGGTCGATCCAGCCCACCCAGGGCGTAGATCACCGTCGGATCACACTGCAGGAGCATATTGCGCTTGATTCTGTTGTGAAATACACTGGATATAACCGGCATCTCCTTGCGATCGGCCGTTTCGGCCTCAATCAAGGAGGCGAAAGTCAAAAGGTGATGAGCATCAAAACCGAGCTCCTCGGCCCGCACGAGCAATGAATCGCCCATAAAATCCCGCAGTGAAGCGACCATAACCCTGATCATCTCATCAGGTTTGATAGTATAGGGGACACGGTAGGTCTCCGGAAAGAGGTAACCTTCCAATGATTCCGGCGCAAACGGCAGGCTCTGGAGGAATTTTTCATCGTTTTCGAGCTTAATGAAATCCAGAATCGGCTGTTCCAGTTGGCGCGCAAGCAGTTCGATCGTCCGGTTGACAGTCAGCCCCTCCGGGATCGTGACCCAGAGATGATCGATGTCACCGGTTTTCAGCCGTTTCAGGAAGTCGTGCCGAGAATCTTTAAAGCTGATCGTGTAGCGCCCCGGGGCGAGCTTTTTGTCAGAACCGGTCAGCCGGAAGTATGTCTTTGCCACCAATGAATTTATAGACAACCCCAGGCTGTCCGCCCGGTGCAGGATCGTACCTACACCGTCGCCGGCGTAAACTTTCAGGTGAACCCGGTCCTGATCGACCAAAATCGGACTGCGCATATATATCATCAGTGAAGCAAATGCCAAAAGTATTATCAGCGCTACCAAAATCAGCCTGTGTCTCACGATCTCTTTCCCCTTAAACCGACATAGAGCCGGGCAATAACTTTAAGTGGCATATACAGTATGGTACCCCCGAGGAGTACTAAAGTTATAAAAAAAGCCCACACAGCTCGAAAAAAAGTGACCATCAGAGTCGCCCCGTCTCCCGCAGGTAATCAGTCAAAAGGATAGCCGCGCTGATGGCGTCGAGCTTATCGCGGTTGCCCTTGATCTTTTTACCCTGCGCGTGCAGGTACTCTTCGGCTTCCTCTGAGGTAAAACGCTCATCCACAAGAACTATTTGCTGATCGAGTTGTTTTTCGAGCTTCAGTTTAAATTTTTGCACCGCCCGGGCCATCTCACCCGCAGAGCCATCCTCTAAAAGCGGATACCCCAGAAGAATACGGCCCACATTCAACTCTTCGGCCATATCGGATATTTTCTGGAGCGCTTCTTTTTCTGATTTAGAACGAATAGTCACAGTCTCCGAAACAAATCCCCCGGTCGGATCGGAAAATGCGACCCCGATCTTTTTGGTCCCGTAATCGAGCGCCATAATTCTCATCATGGTGCTATATATCGCACGCATTTTGAGCCCTGTCAATTTATAACTTGTCAATCTGCAAACTCCTGCACAAACCCGGGTCGAAACTGACACCATCTGCACTCACGGCAAACCCCTGCATACTGCTCAATTCCTGAACAGCCGGACTTAATCCGTTATATGCAAACGGGAAAGGTTGCCCCGCTTTACACTCCGTGTTGATTCAACCAAACGGCACGCCTCTTGCTCAAATAGGGAATAGAAAAGATGGAAGATCAAGGAGGTACACACGATGTTGAGCAGGATTACCAAACGCGGCTTCTCGGAAGAACGACTCGAAAAAGTCCCCGAACCGAAGATAAAAAGAGATGAAAAGGGTCACTATATTGTAAGCATCTCCGAGGGCGTCAAAGTATACCTGGAAGATTATTACAGCTTCCTGGAAGAGGTCTGGGAACGCGCAGTTCCGATCTACCAGGAGACCCAGAAAAGGCTGGATGAGACCCCGGACGACCATCTCGAAGCCAAAGCATTTTACCGTGCCCGCAAGATCATTATGGAGGTCGTTTTGACCACCGTTAAGAGGTTCTACGCGACCGAGGACTCGCTGGGCATGTTTATGAGCCCGTGGTGCTTTGGAACAGTAGTGCTGGAAAAAGTGGAAATGGTGCGCGACAAGATTTCCAAGGGCGAAGAAACCAAACATGAAGTCGGTGAATATCCTTACTATGTTACTCGATATATCGAAGAAATCCACCGCAAAGCGCTCCTCGACCTGTTCGAATTCTCGAGCGAAGCTTTCTCGATGCGCTGGCAGTATTCTGAACTTTTGAAACGGTATTCGAAAACCCTCACAAATATTACTTCCTCTCTCCAGTCAGTCCTGCTGATGGTGAGAAGCTATACCTCCTAAAATCCATTACTCCTGGTACAAACCCCGCCTTAAAAAGCGGGGTTTCTTTATTTATTTTTTTGGAAATCTGACGATAACTTCAATATGATAATAAGCAAAAGCGAACAGCAAAAAGAGGATATCAAAAACTACCTCCCGATTTATCTGGAGACGCTCAGGCTGGATACGATCCTCGATTTCGACCTGTATATACGTATTGCCAACGAGCCGGTCCTGTATCGCTCACGCAATTTGCCGTTTACAGAAAAGTCAAAAAACAAACTGCTTGAAGCTAACGTCTACCGCCTCTATATCAAGCCTTCTGAAAGACGCAACTATCAGCGTTATATCGAACAAAATTTAAACACGATCATAGAAGATAAAACCATCCCGGAATCAAAAAAAGCGGGCATCATCTACGAGACCTCGAAATCACTGATGCGCGAAGTGCTCTCCAACCCGACTCTGGGCGACAACATCCGCCGTTCAAAGGACATGATCGCCAACACGGTCGAATACATACTGCGCGGACGGGAGGCGTTTTTAAATCTTCTCAAAATCACTTCGTTCGACTACTACACCTACACCCATTCGGTCAATGTCTGTACATTTACGATAGCCCTGGCCCAGAGGCTGGGTATCACCGACCGCAAGGGACTCGGTGAACTGGGGGTGGGCGCGCTGTTGCACGATGTCGGCAAAGTCAAGATTCCGACCAGGATCATCAATAAGCGCTCATCACTGAACGCCGCTGAATTCAATATCATGAAAAAACATCCCGGGTTCGGCAACGATCTGTTAAAAGAGACCAACCTGCTGGTCGAGGACTCCTACATCCCCGTCATCCAGCATCATGAACGCCTGGACGGTTCCGGCTATCCCAAAGGACTTCTGGAAAACGAAATTCATGATTATGGAAAAATCATCATGATCGCCGATGTCTTCGATGCGTTGACGACCCGCAGGGTCTACCAGGAAGCTATGGAAACCTATCCCGCGCTGAAGATCATGTACGAGATGAAGGGCAAGTTCGATGCTCGTTACCTGCGCGAGTTTACAGTTGTGATGGGCCCCGACAATTACCAATGCAGTATCTGACCTTTCAC